>NZ_JAFEUN010000099.1 GCF_016900895.1 Parashewanella hymeniacidonis | reverse complement strand
ATTTCAAGCGGCCAGAGCACGAGCCAGAGGCTACCGTAATACAGGAACATTTATAACCATGATCTTTATGATTGCTAGCCCTGTATCAGATCTACTCAAATCCACATGAAACGACGAAGAGCCCAAATTTTCAGACAAATCTGTTCCACTCATTTCAAGACTAGAATGAATGGCGCACGTTATCGCAGTACAAACTTTCTTTTTGTACTCTGTTTTACAAACAAACCCTTTTAACTGGGCTTGAGACATTTGTGTAAACCACGCTGAGTTTTTAGTATGGAAAGCTACGAGTGTCCTAAATAAACAAGTACCATTTCCTGCAACGCTATAAAGCTTGAGCTCTTTAGGGGATGTACCTATATCGCTTAGTTTTCCTTGCTGTTGTAATTCATTCATTTTCTGAGAGAGAAACAAACAATCTTGTCGTGCTGAACCAAAGTAAGAGCTAAGTGTTCCCCAGAAGCCACTCCGCCTAATCCACCAATTGTTTTGATTACCTTTAATTTTGTACTGATAAGTTTTATAACTGCTAGAAAGCCCCTTTCGTTTAGGGTTAGTCTTCACAACTAGAGTAAACTCATCACCACGATTTAAGTGAAGATTTTTTTCTGTGAAACACTTAGTAATTCTTTCTGAATTAGCATCTCTCACTGCTAGCATTAGAAGCCTTAAGCAAAGTTAAACTAATAATTTTTCATTGTATTACTTGCCGTCATTATTGCTACTAAAGTAAAGGTTATTTAATGTAAGCATCAGCAACTTTTCATTATGAGTCCCCTAGCTTACAAAGCCTAAAAACTGTATAATCTCCCGCCCGCAAAATAAGCGGTTGAAACTTTTGTTAGCGTTTGAGGTTTACCCGAAATGAGTGAAAAAAAGATCAATTTATTAGATCTCGATAGAAATGCAATGCGAGAGCTGTTTACCGAACTCGGTGAAAAGCCATTTCGTGCAGATCAATTAATGAAATGGATCTATCACTTTGGGGTCTCTGATTTTGATGAAATGTCCAACATCAATAAAAAGCTAAAAGCTAAATTAGCAGCACGGTGTGAAATCGTTGCACCAGAGATATCAAGCTTACAAAAATCAGCAGATGGCACAATTAAATTCGCCATTAATGTGGGTGATGGGCAAGAAGTTGAAACGGTGTATATTCCAGAAGACGATCGAGCCACATTATGCGTAAGTTCACAAGTTGGTTGTGCACTGGCTTGCACGTTTTGCTCTACCGCTCAACAAGGTTTTAACCGAAATTTAAGCGTAGCTGAAATCATTGGCCAAATCTGGCGTGTTGCTGACTATATCGGTTTTCAAAAAGATACTGGTGAGCGTCCAATCACAAACGTGGTAATGATGGGTATGGGCGAACCATTATTAAATTTGGCGAACGTGATCCCTGCAATCAAAGTCATGTTAGATGACTTTGGTTTTAGCTTGTCAAAACGCCGCGTTACGGTTTCAACATCAGGCGTTGTTCCAGCATTAGATAAGATGGGCGAAGAATTAGATGTTGCGTTGGCGGTAAGTATTCATGCTCCAGATGATGAATTACGTGATGATTTAGTGCCAGTAAACAAAAAATATCCATTGCAAGAATTCTTAGCCGGAATCAGTCGCTATATTGCAAAGTCCAATGCCAATAGAGGCAAAGTGACGATTGAATATGTAATGCTAGACCACATTAATGATAGTACTGATCAAGCACACGCCTTAGCAAAGCTGTTAAAAGATACTCCGTGTAAAATAAACCTGATCCCGTTCAACCCATATCCAGGTTCTCCGTATGGTAAATCATCGAACTCTCGAATCGATAGATTTTCAAAAGTATTGATGGGATATGGCTTGACTGTAATTGTTCGTAAAACCCGCGGGGATGATATTGATGCCGCATGTGGTCAGCTCGCTGGTGATATCAGAGACAGAACAAAACGTTTAGCAAAAAAACAAATGCAACAAAAAGAAATTTCCGTCACAATGGGCTGATAAACATAATATTTAGCTCATTAGGATAGGAGTTTCAATGCGACATGGAATCTTAAAGGCTAGCTTAGTTAGCTCGCTAGTATTGATAACAGCGGGATGCGTTACCGAGAGAACTTATCAAGGCACTGGTATCCCTGTCGCAGAGCAAGAAATTAATAAAGAAGCTGCCGCTCGAGATAGGATGCAACTAGGATTGACCTATCTGCAAAGAGGCAACAGTGATCAAGCTAAATACAATTTAGAACAAGCCATGGAGTATGCACCTCACCTCGAGGAAGTTCATTTATCCATGGCTTATTATTATCAAAAAGTTGATGATGTAAAAAGAGCTGAAAAAGCCTACGAACGGGCAATTCATAGCCGAACAGCAACAGGAGATGCCTATAATAATTTTGGTGTTTTCCTCTGCGAACAAAAAGACTATAAACGCTCAGAAAAAATGTTCCTTGCTGCCATAGAACAACCTAAATACACCAGAGTGGCTTCCAGTTATGAAAACCTTGGATTGTGTAGTGAAGAAGCAAAAGAGTATGAAAAAGCCATTAAATACTATGAAATGGCACTGAACTATGCACCAAGAAGAACAACATCAATTATTGCAATTACTAAAATAAAGCTTAAGTTACATCAATACAAAGACGCTAATGAATGGCTATCTCGATATCATAAAATTGCCTTTCAATCTCCAGAAAGCTTGTTACTCGGCATCGATATCGCAAAGAAAATGAACGACCGTGCGTTAGAAAAGCAATATGGTCTAACGCTGTTAGCAAAGTTTCCTAAGTCTTCACAGGCTAAGCAATATAAAGCAAGTATGCACTAATGACTGATTTAAATAATGATTCGCCTGAACAAGAGGCACCAAAGATAGAGTCTAAGCCAGAGCACACTATTGGCTCATTACTTCAAAAAGCACGTAATGAAAAAGGGCTCAAAAAAGAAGACGTAGCAAAAGCACTTAACCTACGTATCACTCTAATTGAAGAAATTGAAGCGGATGATTTTAGTAATACTGCTTCTACTACATACGCAAAGGGCTACATTAAAAACTACGCCCGCTTAGTGGCTGCTGACCCATTTTTGATTCAAGAATGTATAGATGCACAACTGGGTCTTGAAAAGTCTCCTACTATGCAAAGCTTTTCTAGAAAAACAACACGTGAAGCGGCTGATAACCGTCTGACTTGGATTACCTACATCATCGTTATCGTTTTAATTGGTATGTTTGGTTTCTGGTGGGCTCAGAAATCTTCTTTTTTCAGTGAATTGACAGATTTGTCTAAGCCAACGCTTGAAGAACAACGTTTAACTGAAACAACACCACACACTTCGGTTGACACGGCTAATGTAAAAACAGATGCAGAACAAGAGGCTAATCATTCTGAGTTTGCAACAGATGTGGCACTGTCACCAAAACAGCCTCAAGAGCTTGAACCGCAAACTACATCCGCAAATACTGATAAGTCGACGCCAGAACAGCAATCATCTCCAACGCAAAAAATAGACGACGCTCCGGCCGCAGCATTAACTCAACCAACAACTAATTCGGTTGAAAATTCAAATACTGAAACTAAAGTGACCGCAGCATTAACAGAAATTAATTTACAATTAACTGAAAGTTGTTGGATAAAATTAGAAGATGCTACAGGTAAGGTACTTATCTTAGGTGAGAAAAAAGCTGGATATAACAAGATAGTTTCAGGTAAAGCGCCATTTAATGCTGTGTTTGGTGCACCTCAAGCCGTCCAGTTAACACTCAATAATCAAAAAGTTGACCTGTCATATTTGCCGAAAAGCAGAGTAGCCCGTTTAACGCTACCCTTAGGGCAATGAAAACTAATACTTCAGTAAGTTGTTGATCAGTGTGTGAGTAGCAACGACGCAGTACGGAGAAATATTTATGTATAGCGAAAACCCCATCAAAAGGCGTAAATCGACACGTATT
Source organism: Parashewanella hymeniacidonis (assembly GCF_016900895.1). Classification (GTDB taxonomy): domain Bacteria; phylum Pseudomonadota; class Gammaproteobacteria; order Enterobacterales; family Shewanellaceae; genus Parashewanella; species Parashewanella hymeniacidonis. The sequence continues at coordinate 12,986 of NZ_JAFEUN010000099.1, read as the reverse complement.
TATGTAGGTAAAGTGCCTGTTGGTGATGGAGCACCGATCAGCGTTCAATCAATGACCAATACCAACACTACAGATGTTGAGGCTACGGTTGCACAAATTAAAGCCTTAGAGAACGTCGGTGCGGATATTGTGCGCGTATCAATCCCCACAATGGACGCAGCCGAAGCTTTCAAAGAAATTAAAAAACAAACTGAAGTTCCTTTGGTTGCTGACATTCACTTCGACTATCGTATTGCACTCCGTGTTGCTGAACACGGTGTTGATTGTTTACGCATCAACCCTGGAAACATTGGTAATGAAGAACGCGTAAGAAGTGTTGTTGATTGCGCTCGAGATAAAAACATCCCAATTCGCATCGGTGTTAATGGCGGTTCATTAGAAAAAGATCTCATGGACAAATATAAAGAGCCTACACCTGAAGCGCTGGTTGAATCAGCAATGCGTCACGTAGATTACCTTGACCGTCTTAACTTTGATCAGTTTAAGATCAGTGTAAAAGCTTCTGATGTTTTTCTTGCCGTTGAATCTTATCGTTTACTCGCTAAGAAAATTGATCAGCCACTTCACCTTGGTATCACTGAGGCTGGCGGAATGAGAACAGGCTCTGTCAAATCAGCAATTGGCTTGGGAATGTTACTTGCCGAAGGTATCGGTGACACTTTACGTATTTCGTTAGCTGCTGACCCGGTTGAAGAAATCAAAGTCGGATTTGATATCTTAAAATCATTACGTATTCGTAGCCGTGGCATTAACTTTATTGCTTGCCCTTCATGCTCTCGTCAGGAGTTTGATGTTATCAGTACAGTTAACGCTCTAGAACAACGCGTCGAAGACATATTAACGCCAATGGATGTGTCAATCATCGGTTGCGTGGTAAATGGTCCGGGTGAAGCTCTGGTTTCAGATTTAGGTCTTGCTGGTAGCAATCGTAAGAGTGGTTACTACGAGGATGGCGTTCGTCAGAAAGAGCGTCTCGACAATAATGACTTAGTCGACAAGCTCGAAGCAAAAATTCGAGCGAAAGCAGCAATGCTTGCTAACCGCATTGATGTTCAAGAAAAGGCTGATTAATCACTCGGATTAATTGCACCAACGACAAAGAAACGCCTATAATGCTGGGCGTTTTTTATTTTAATATATAGAATTGAGTTCAAAAGTGGCAAAACAGATCCAAGCTATTCGAGGCATGAACGATATCGTGCCTGCACAAAGTCCTCTCTGGCAAAAACTGGAAGCAGTATTAAGAGCATCTGTACATGCTTACGGCTACAGTGAGATCAGAACGCCAATCGTTGAAAGCACAGATCTGTTTAAGCGCTCCATTGGCGAAGTAACAGATATTGTTGAAAAGGAAATGTATACTTTTCAAGACAATAACGGTGATAGCCTAACGCTTCGTCCAGAAGGTACGGCTTCTACTGTTCGCGCAGGTAACGAACATGGCTTACTGTATAATCAAGAGCAACGTTTGTGGTACATGGGACCAATGTTCCGCCATGAACGCCCGCAGAAAGGTCGTTACCGTCAATTCCATCAGTTTGGGGTTGAAGTGTATGGCATTGGTAGCGCAGATGCTGATGCAGAAGTACTGATGCTATCGAACCGCCTATGGCATAAGCTGGGTATTCAAGAGCATGTTAAGCTTGAAATTAACACCCTAGGCGACAGTGAAGAACGTGAAACCTATCGTCAAGCTCTGATCGCATTTTTAGAAAAACATGAAGACGTTTTAGATGAAGACGCTAAACGTCGTATGTACTCTAACCCTCTGCGTGTATTAGATACTAAGAACCCAGACATTCAAGCCATATTAGTTAACGCTCCTGAGCTAATGGATTACTTAGGTGAAGAAAGTAAGACACATTTTTCACATTTATGTGAACTCTTAGACGCTGCTGGCATCCAATACATCGTTAACCCGAGACTAGTTAGAGGTTTAGACTATTATAACCGCACCGTTTTTGAGTGGGTTACTTCTAGTTTAGGTGCTCAAGGTACTGTTCTAGCAGGTGGCCGTTATGATGGTTTAGTATCACAACTCGGCGGCAAACAAAGTCCAGCGGTTGGTTTTGCAATGGGAATGGAGCGTATTATCCTGTTGTTGCAAGAGCTAGAGCTCGCTGGCGATGTTGCACCTGCAGTTGATGTTTACATAACAGCAATGGGAACAGGTACACAAATTCAAGCAGTTAACATTGCAGAAGACTTGCGTGAATCACTACCAAGCCTTAGAGTAATGAGCCATTGCGGCGGCGGTAACTTTAAAAAACAAATGAAGCGAGCCGACAAAAGTGGCGCTCAGTTTGCGCTAGTCATCGGAGAAACTGAACTTGAAAACAATGAAGTTGCAGTGAAAGATCTTCGTGGTAATACAGAACAACAACTTGTTGCTAAAGATGAATTAGCAGCATTTCTTGACGAACGGATTTAACAAGGGGCCTTTGCGTGGAAATATATAGCTCAGAAGAACAACAAGTTGAGGCTATCAAACGATTTTGGAGTGAATACGGTACTCCTATCATTATTGGTGCTGTAGTCGGCCTAGGTGGTTTATATGGTTGGAACTTTTATTCTGATCATAAATCAGGTCTAGCAGAAAATGCTTCTGATGCTTATTCAGCAGCAATGGTAAATAAAACTGATCCAGCTACATTGGCCGGTGATATTGCAAAGTTCGATAAAGATCATGATCAGAAAGGTTATCAAGCTATGCTTCAGCTGACTTTAGCTAAAGCAGCCATTGATGCCAATGATCTTGAAAAAGCAGAAACAGCCTTAAAAGCTGTATTAACTGAAAAGCCTGGTCAGGGTCTTGAAGAAGTCGCAACGATGCGTCTTGCTCGTGTTCAAGCTGAGCTTGGAAAAACCAGTGAAGCCCTAACCACACTTTCACAAGTCACAAGCGATTCATTTGCAGCACAGCGTGATGAATTAAAAGGTGACTTATTCGTTCGCCAGGGTGACTTAGCTCAAGCTAAGGATGCTTATGAAGCGGCGATGGGAAGTGGTGAAAATGCGGCTAATCCGGTTTTAAAAATGAAGCTAGATAACTTAACTCAAGCATAAAGGAGTTAGCATGAAGTCTTGGTGTAAAAATCTTCTTGCGGCGGGTTTAAGTATTGCGTTTTTATCGGCTTGCTCATCGACCGATGATGAAGAAATAATAAAACCCCTACCTGAAATTACAGAAACAGTCTCTCCATCGATAGATTGGAGTACTAGCGTTGGTGATGGTGTTGGTGATTTTTACTCACGCCTACAACCAACAGTAAATTACGGCAAAATTTTTGCAGGTTCCCGTAACGGTGAACTGGTTGCATTTGATGAAAAAACCCACGACAAGCTGTGGAGTCAAGATCTTGAAACCGTAATTAAAGACGCAGGAATAAACAAACAATTCCGTATGGCTTCGGGCATAACTGTCGCTCGTAATAAGGTATTTGTTGGCGGTGAAGCTGGTGTGTTAGTTGCTCTTAATGCTAATGACGGCAAAGTAGTTTGGTATGCAGAAACCGATGGTGAGTTACTTTCAAAGCCAACCGTTGGTGAAGATGCTGTCGTTGTTAATACGGGCAACGGCATGGTTGAAGCCTACAATGTTGATGATGGTAAAAAACTATGGACACATAGCAACGCCCTTCCACCATTAACGCTCCGTGGGAATAGCTCTCCAGCCTTTGAAGGCGGCGGTTTTTTCGTCGGCACAGCTGACGGAAAAGTACAAGTTATTGTACAGCAAAATGGCCAAGTTGCATGGGAAGTACCAATCTCTAAACCTCAAGGTGGTAACGAGTTTAGCCGTTTAGCTGATGTTGACATGACACCATTAATTTCTGGTGAAAATATTTATGCCATTAATTACCATGGTAACCTTGTATCTCTAGAGCCTCGTAGTGGTCGAGTCGTTTGGTCACGTAAATATTCGAGCTTTCATGAGTTAGCTAGAGCAGGATTAAGCTTATTTGTTGTTGATGACTCTAGCCGTATTTATTCAATTGATAAACGCAATGGTCTAGAGCAATGGAGCAACTCAGAACTATCAACTCGCTCACTCACCTCTCCAGCTGTGTTTGGTCAATATATAGTAGTTGGTGACTTTGAAGGTTACTTACACTTTATCAATCGCTCAACAGGTGTGATTGAAGGTCGTGTACAAATAGATAGTTCAGGCTTATACGTTCAACCAGTTGTGGTTGGCGATAAGTTGCTAGTTCAAACTCGTAGTGGCAAACTAGCTGAAGTAGTACTTCCGTAAGAAGTATATTGATTTTTAAGTAAAGCCTTAAGTGTGAATGCACTTGGGCTTTATTTCGTTTCTGAGCTTAGGGCGTGTTGACCTTTCGTGATAATTTTTGCAGCGATAAATTGGTTGTTTTATGCAAGGCAGAGCTTGTGCGGTTTGGTTATTCCAAATAAGCAAGCTATAACGCAGAAGAAATAACCAATTTACGCTGTCTTCGATGCTTTTGAGCATTTACTGTTCTGTGTTGTGACCAGCTAACTTAGATGGCTAAGCTTCACTGCTCACGCCTTGAACAGATAAACGCTCAAATAGCACAAAATTAGATCCTGAAAGATCAATACGCCCTAGTATTTTTAGAAACTTTTAGTTGTAGTAGAGGCAATATTCATGATTCCAGTAGTGGCGCTTGTTGGTCGTCCTAACGTCGGTAAATCGACTTTATTTAACCGTCTAACTCGCACAAGAGATGCTCTTGTTGCGGACTTCCCAGGTTTAACTCGTGACCGTAAATACGGCCGAGCGTTTCTTGCTGGATACGAATTCATCGTTGTTGATACTGGTGGTATCGACGGTACTGAAGAAGGCATTGAAACTAAAATGGCTGAGCAATCATTAGCTGCGATTGAAGAAGCTGATGTTGTGTTATTTATGGTTGATGCCCGTTCAGGCCTTACAGCAGCAGACGAAGCATTAGCTAAACACTTACGCTCTAGAGACAAAACGACTTTCTTAGTAGCCAATAAAGTTGATGGTGTTGATGCTGACTCAGCTTGTGCTGAATTTTGGGGGCTAGGCATTGGTAATGTATACCAAATGGCAGCAGCCCAAGGCCGTGGCGTTACAAGTATGATTGACGAAGCTTTAGCACCTTACGCTGAAGCTATGGGTATTGAGCGTGATAAAGAGCTTCAAGATCCTGAAAAAATTCGTGAATATACAGAAGAAGAAGCTGAAGAAGAGCAAAAGCGCTTACAAGAATTGCCGATTAAAATGGCTATTATTGGTAAACCTAACGTTGGTAAGTCAACACTTACTAACCGAGTTCTCGGCGAAGACCGTGTTGTAGTCTATGATGAGCCAGGCACAACCCGTGACAGTATTTATATTCCTATGGAGCGTGATGGTCGTGAATACATCATCATTGATACTGCTGGTGTACGTCGTCGCACTAAAGTAAACCTTGCTGTCGAAAAGTTCTCTGTCATTAAAACCTTAAAAGCGGTTGAAGACGCCAACGTTGTGTTGCTGGTCATCGATGCGCGTGAAGGGATCAGTGAGCAAGATCTTGGATTATTGGGTTTCGTACTCAACGCAGGTAAAGCATTAGTTATCGCCGTCAACAAGTGGGATGGCATGGATAACGATGCCAGAGAATGGATAAAACGTGAATTAGATAGGCGCTTAGGCTTTATCGATTTTGCACGTATCCACTTTATCTCTGCACTTCATGGTACAGGCGTTGGTCATATTTTTGAGTCAGTTGAAGAAGCCTATGACAGTGCAACTCGTCGTGTTACAACTTCAAAACTCACTCGTATTATGCAAATGTCACAAGATGATCATCAACCGCCAATGGTGAATGGTCGCCGCGTTAAGCTTAAATACGCTCATGCGGGTGGATACAACCCGCCTATCGTTGTTGTTCATGGTAACCAAGTGAATAAGTTACCAGATTCATACAAGCGTTATATGATGAACTACTTCCGCCGTTCACTTCAGATTGTGGGTACACCAATTCAATTGCGTTTCCATGAAAGTTCTAACCCGTTTGAAGGCAAAAAAGAGAAATTAACTCTGAGCCAAGAACGCAGAAGAAAGCGTGCAATGAGTCATATTCAAGGTCGTAAAAAGTAACCGCATTTATTACAAAAAGAGGCCAATCGGCCTCTTTTCTTTTTTAATACCAATTACATCAATTCGGTTTGTTCTTTAAGCACATACATAGCTCTGAACTGTGCATTTAATTAATATAAGTGTATAAGCTTATAAATTTTCAGCTTGTGCTATTTTTAATGTAGTAATGATTTTTGATTTTCTTTGGGTGAGCCACTAAACATTGAGTCGGCAAAATCATAATAAGTTAAAAAAGAGCAATGACTGAACAGCAGGATAGCTACTTCACTAAAGGCAGTGCTATTGTGTTTCTCACCTTTATTGGTGGATTCATTACAGCCTATATTTTCAATGTAACTTTCTCTCGAGTACTCGGGCCTGTGGGCTATGGTGACTACAAAGTTGCTGAGGCATTTTTAAGTCTCGGCTCTATGGTCGCATTAATGGGAGGAGGTAAAGCGGTTGCTAAATTTTTACCCGATCAAATAGAAGGGAATTGCGAAGGAGTATGGGATTACACAAAATTCTATACCATTATCATCGCTGGTGTTTCCTTGATATTAGCTGGGCTCGTCGTTTTATTTCATGAGCTTCACTTTGCTTTTGTAGATAGCAATGAGTATCACCCGCTATTATTAACTACTTTGGCTATTCCAACCTTTGCTTTTGCCTCCTTATTAGGTGGGATTTTACTCGTTGCAAAGCGCTTAGAATTAGCCTTCATTCCATGGCGCATAGGTAACCCCGGACTCAGGCTTATTTTTGGTTTAATCTATCTATTCTTTGTCGGAAGCTTAAACAGTTTTGAAGCTGTAATTATCATGGCTTTGTCCAGCGCAATCGTTGCTCTATATTGCTTTTACAAAGTCAGAGCATTAGCGTTAATGCCAATTACCCCTGTAGAAAATTTTATAGAGCCTAAAAAATGGCTATCTGTCTCATTTCCAATGATGATGATTATTGTTTTACAAGCGATGACCAAGCAACTTGATATTTATATGCTGGAGTATATGTCGAGTGAAATAAGCGTTGGTCACTTCGCAGCAGCTCAAACCACGGCAAACTCTATTGCGACTATGCAACTGGCCATCTTTGGGCTTGTATCGCCTTTAATCGTTCCAGCACTAAAAAAAGGCAAACAGTATGTAGCGCAAATCAACCGTAAATCTTTTAAAATTGTTTTATGGATTGTTATTCCACTTTGCGCAATCTTGATTTACTTTGCTCATCCGATTTTAGAGATATACGGCCACGATACACAGCATACTTACTTAGGGCTGATTATTTTAGTAATTGGATATGGAATTAGCTGTATTTTTGGAATGAGCACCATTTTCTTACAATACACAGGTAAAGAACAAACGGTTACATTCATTATGATTTTGTCCGTGCTCTTAAATGCCATATTGAATGCAGTACTGATCCCTATTATTGATGTTGAAGGTACAGCAATTGCTACAGGTGCCGCCATGATATTCAATGTGGTAGTAACTGGTGCTTATATGTATAAGCATTTAGGGATACTACCTTGGAGTCTTAACTGCAAAACAGCCTAGTTTCCACTAGGCTAGCTATGCACTAACCTTCAATATCTAAAGGTCCAACATCCATACCGTCATACGTTTCAACGTCGAACTCTTTAGCCAAGCTATAGAATTCTTGATTGCGCTTATCTAAAGATTCAACGGTGTGAAGCTCTTCTCTATCAACTCTCAAATAAATAAGCTCAGGGTTTTCATCGCCTTCTTCAGCTTCAATAAACCCAATAGGTTCATAGCCTTCACTTTCTAAATGACTCCCTAAAGCAGTTAGTTTTTTCTCACTACTGTCAGCAAAAAAGTACGACCAACGACATTTCTGGTCAATGTCAAAATTTGCGCTATGCTGACTTGTAAATTCACGAGTTTCTACGAAAAATGCTTCTAACACATCAACTGAGATTTCCGACACAATATTACTCCAAAATAGAATTGGCGCAATTATATCAGCTAATTGACTTAGCATATTCTCTATTTAATAGAGGCATTAAAATGTTTTCTAATCCATTACGTTTAACTTCATATATTAAGGCCAACTGCTCCCCTAATTTTCCATCAGGAAAGCCATTCTGTTTAAACCATACCAAATAAGGTTCAGGTAACTTTAATAAGGGGCTGCCTGCATATTTGCCAAACGGCATCTTCATATTAATTGCTTCTAACAACTCTTGATTAGACGAATCCATACCTTCCGAACCTAAAAATGTGTCAATAAACCATCAAATTAATGAAGGTCGTCAAAATACTCTCACAAAGATTAACACCAACATTAATCTTTAATAGATTTTTTGCGAGGTGTTATTTCAAGGTCTACATTTTACTATCCGAAGTGTGGTGAAGTACAAGGAAGTTACGATGATTTTATTAGTAGGTGGAGAAAAAGGCGGCAGTGGTAAAAGCTGTTTGGCACAAAACATAGCCGCCTTCTTTACTAAAGAATGCGAAGCCTCTGTCATTATGGTGGATTGTGACCCGCAACGAACAACCTCAGATTGGATTCAAGCAAGAAATAACAACCAGCTCCCCGCCATCAATTGCGTTCAGTTGTACGGTAAAATCCGCAACGATTTGCTCAGCTTAGAGCAGCATTACGATGTGATCATCGTTGACTGTGGTGGACAAGATAACCTTGCAATGCGAGCAGCAATGTCTGTTGCAAGTCATGTCTTAATGCCGCTTCGTCCTAAGCGTAGAGATTTAAAAACGGTGAATCATATGGATGATATTGTTGGCACTTGCATGATGATAAACCCAGACATGAAAGCCTCATTTGTCATTACTCAATGCCCTAGCCTTCCAAGCCAAGCAAAACGTATTTTAGAGGCAAAAGAAGTGTGTAGCACTTATGACATCAATGTATTGGACTCCATAACGTTTAGTCGAAATGTTTATGATGACAGCGAAGAATCAGGCCTATCGGTTATCGAGCTTGAGCCTGAAGGGAAGGCCGCCCAAGAAATTAGAAACATCACCTTTGAGCAGTTTGAAGTTAATTCCACTGAACAGTTACAAACACTGTTACAAGAGAAAAAGGCGAATCCACTAAGAGGTAGCTATGGCATTACAGGATCTCAAAAAACAAGCCTTCGCCAATAGGCGAAAAAAACTGAGAGTAAATGCTGAAGAGTTTATAGAGCAAGCTTCACTCTATGCTCAAGGCATTCCAACTCAGCGAGCATCGAATTATGATAATGTCATCGACTTTGCTACAGGTAAGCCAACGTTTGTGATGCTTGGTCGTGTTAATAGTGATGAAAACACTGAGGCTTATACTATTAAAAACAAAACTCGCTATAAAAATGCGACGTTTTCGTTAAGTTATCAGGCTATTGAGCAATTAAACCTGCTGGCTCAAGAGACTCAATTGGCTAAATCACACATATTGAGAATTTTAATTGAAGCGAATGCTCAGGCGCCATTAAATTTAGCTCAATTTTTTACTCGGAACAAAACAAGGTAATTGAATATTAATCACACTAAGTGATATAACTCATTAAACTCGTTATTGTTTTATGAACAGGAAGTTTAATGGAAAACAGATTGATGTTAGGGATTGGGTGCGCTGTTGTTTTTATTATTGTCCTTGTTTGGGTTAGTAAAGAACAGACATACCACAGCTTTGTGAAAACACATCTGAGCACGACAAAAGCAGTCACCCACCAAACAAAAGACACCACCACTCATCGCACACCGAGTAATACCAGACTAGAGCCTGCTATCGGAGTAAAGCTGTCTCCTGCTGTTGCACAACAAAAGATACGTACTTGTGATAAAGATTTCTCTCATTATTTTTCTGAAGAAGATGAGGCTAATTATGAAGCGATAAGTGACAAATTTAAGTTACACCCAGCGATTGAGAGCCAGCTAGCCTATGCACTCACTCGGGAATCCAAAGATAAGAATATATTGCTTGAACAATTAAGCTCAGAATACCCTCATAACCAGCTGGTTAAGTACACATTATTATCAGCCTGTTTAATTACACCCGATGAGTGCGATTCCGTTCCTGAAGCATTTTTGACTCCCACTCAAGAACAAAACGGTGCGATTTGGTTAATGGCAGCAATGAGTGCGTTACATAAAAATAATGAAAAATTAGCACTTATCTATCTAAATGAAGCATCAAAAGCCCCCATTTATGAAGACTACTGGGGACAGTATTTAGCTCTATTTGATATTGCTCTTGAACAAGCTGGAATGGATTATGACTTAAAGCGTCATGTTGCAGCTTTTGGATTTGGTGCCGCATTAGTCATACCGTCTTTCACTAGTCTGATGAAATTTTGCAAGAATACAGACGTAGATAATCATCTATTGATTTCGCAATGCAAAAACATTGGAAAGCAAATGACAACTGGCAAAGTGAAATTGCTTAGTGCCTATATTGGGCTAGCACTGCAAGAGGTTGCTTATAGTAAACTCGGGGAAGATAAATTATTAAGCGAAATTTCACAAATAAGAGATAAGATGTCTACTGAAAACCAACAGTTTGGTTTAGCCTCTCTTCAAATGATGACCAGCAGAAAACGAACCCATGACTGGATGCAAAAGCTCATTGAAATAGGGGAAGTTGAAGCAAATCACTACTCAATCAATGAAGCAATAAAGCTCTCACAAGATCCAAACTTCGACCCTTGTGAATTTGATTGGTGATTAAATTCATACCCAAGCAAACCTTGAATAATCGTCATTCGTACCCAAGATATTACTTAACTAAAACAAAAGGACAGTTATGTTAGTTATTATCTTGCTCGCCGTTATCGGATTATTCGCTTGTTGGTGGATACTTTCAATTGATTGGCGTAAACAGCGTAAACGTCAACAAATTACGGCGCAACCCTTTCCCACTTCATGGCGCAAGATAATCAAACACAGATTACCTTTTTTTCGTGGATTACCTGACCATCTAAAAATGCAGCTTAAAAAGCATATCCAAGTTTTTATTGCTGAAAAAGAGTTTATTGGCTGTGATGGGCAACGAATCAATGATAATGTGAAAGTGACTATCGCTGGACAGGCCTGCTTATTATTACTCAATAAAAATACTGACTACTATCCGAAGCTCAAACAAATTTTAGTTTATCCTTCAGCTTTTTATGTCGATTCAGAACAAAACGATAATGGCATCGTATCCCATAAACGCCGTGTATTATTAGGAGAATCTTGGGAACAAGGTAAAGTTATACTTTCTTGGCCTGATACACTCTCATCCGCCGCCGACCCCTCGGATGGTTCAAACTTAATTTTTCATGAATTTGCACATCAATTAGATCAGCAAACCGGTGTGGCGAATGGTGCTCCGGTTTTACCCAAACAAGAAGACTATAAAGAATGGTCACAGATATTAAACCGTGAATTTAAACAATTGCAGTATTGTGCCGCAAATCAATTGCCGTGTTTATTTGATTACTATGGAGCAACTAATCCGGCGGAGTTCTTTGCGGTCATTACAGAAGTATTCTTTGAACAGCCGCAGGAATTTAGTGAACAACATCCGCAGCTGTACCAACAACTCGTTAAAACCTACGCCCTCGAACCATTAACTTGGGATCAATAAAGTGAACAAAACGCATTTGCTTTTTGTGCTCCTCATCTGCAGCATCAAATGACGATTGGTATTTAATGATCTCATCACCACCATCGTCTTTCGCTACTTGCAAGGCAACATCAGCCTGACGTCTAACTTCAGCATCATTTATCTCAGGAGTTCTTTGCATTAAACAAGCAACACCTATGCTCACCGTCATATTGAAATGTTCTCGAGTCTCAAAAGTATTACAGTTATGAACTTCTTCTAGTAAGCTTTGAGCCAAATCGATTGCATCATTATTTCGATTCAATTCTAAATAAACATAAAAGCGACCATTACCACTATAACTCCCTTTGGCTTTCTTAAACCTAGACAGTTTTTTAATCGCTTTGGCTATCTGGATAATCACCCAATCAGCATGTTCATGTCCAAGTATCCGATTAAAATCTTTTAGCTTATCAATATCAACGGCAAGTACGGCAAAACCGTTCGCTCGATACATTGCATCGTGGAATAAGTCTTTTGACATTTTAGAGGCAGCATCATGACGAAGTAGCCCTGTCAGCGGGTTATATCGATTGCGACGATAGCTACAAATCCCCATGTAGACAGAGGTAAATACTGTCGTCCCACACAAAATCATTATAATTTTAAGGATTTTGTTATCGTACAGCAGCTCCATTTCTTTATCGATTTGGCGTAACTCGCGCCCAGAACTAATGTACTCAGTATTCTCATTTTTTTGGATAAAATCTTCCAACTCTTCAAAATCAAATTTCGCAGCTTCATACGCTAAGGTTTTGATTTTTTCATCATCATAAATTTTTTGCTGATATATTTGAGCTTTTTTGGCAGCTTCGAAGGCTTCTTTATATTGACCGCCTTGGTAATGAAGGTCTGAGAGAATTTTGTATGTTCCTTTTTTAGCATTATGAATTTGGCTATCGTCTGCAATGTTCGTGACATTCATAGCGAAATCTTTTGCTTTAACGAACTTCTTTTGTGCAAAATATATTTTTGATAAAAGATAGTGATTACTTGCAATGATACTAGGGACGTTCAGTGTCTTTAGATAATCAAGTGACTGTAAGATAGCTACTTCCGCCTCCAAAAACGAGCTTTCTTCAATATAGATTTCCCCTAATGTTCTATAGATTAACGAGGTTCCAAAGTCTTCTTTTGCTTTTTTACATAGAGCGAGAGTTTCTGATGCTAATTCTTGGAACCCATCAAACATGGGTAACAAATTAAGAAGAAAAATCTGAGGAGAAAAGCTTTATTTTTGAGATAATAAGTCAACCACGACAACTATCAAAATAAAATGGCGATTCTGAACAAAACA
>NZ_JAFEUN010000098.1 GCF_016900895.1 Parashewanella hymeniacidonis | reverse complement strand
TAGCAGGTTGGGAAACGATTTGGGAAGGTTGGGATACCCTTCAATCTTATGTCGTTGGATATAGGATGGCGAAAGAAATGCTAGCTGACGGAGAAATGCACTAAGATCTGATCAAGAGACAGGGTAAGTCCCGTTGGTATTGCTACAGACTTCACTATGGCTTCAGTAGAAGAAAGGGTTAAAGCGATGAAGGTACATCAGCCTAGGTTATTGCCAGTTTTGGATAATGGAAAATTAATGGGCGTTATTAACAGAAGTATCGTGTTGGCTTGCTTACGTGAAGTCTATGGTCATAAGCCTATAAACCAAGAGATGAATGACATTAAACATTCAGCTTAAATATCGAATAACTGGCTAATGAGGGAAGACTCGTAAGTAGTTTTCGATAAGTTTTTGATAATTATGGCGTTCAACTTTAGTGCAATACAAGGGGTAACGACAAGCAATAGCCGTAGCTATGGCGAGAAGTTACAACGCAGTAGAGTGCTAAAGTTGGGCGCCAGAAAATCTAGGAACACTTGTGGTCAACTACTTAAGCCAGTTTTATTCGTTTTAATTCAACCAGTTTTTATTAAGTGTTTCATCTGCTAAGTGTAATGAAACCGTATCAAGTGATGCTGCTTTAATCTCAAGCTTTCCTGTCATTAATTCGTCTCTTCTAAACCAATGTAGCGGGATTGATTGTCCAACAGTAAATAGCTGGAGTTGCTTTTCAAAGTCGGAGGTAGTTTGTAAATTATCGATAGCGATAAGTTTATCTCCAGCACTTAATCCAGCTTTGTGAGCAGCGCTATTTGCTAATACGGCCAGAATCGATATACCGAAATCGGCGGTTTTATATTTTGCGCCAAAATCTATGGTATTGCCTGTAATTTTCCCGCCGCCAGTATCGCTTGAGCCATTATTACTTCGTAGCTCAAATTGTACGCCAAACTCTTTTAGTAAAGGTTCAACCGGAATGTCATCGGTTTTATCGAGATAGGCAAAAATGTCATCGCAATTTCGTTCAAGAAGCTTTTCGACAATTTGCTGGTGGCTATTTTCGAGTGTTCCAATTCCTTTGCTACCAAAGTCTTCCCACAATGCTTGCATAACATCGTTTATCGAATGTTGATTCGCCGTCTCTTTACGTATGGTTAAATCTAAATACAAAGCAAATATGGCACCTTTGGTGTAGTAGCTCACGATAGCATTCGCTGCATTTTCATCTTGTTTATAAAACTTAGTCCACGCATTAAAGCTGGAATCTCTCAGTGTTTGCTTGAAGCGACCTGAACCACGATACACTCGAGTAAATGTTTTACTCAAAGCTTTTAAGTAATTATCTTTTGTAACTGTGCCTGATAAATAAGTGATCAAATCGTCATAATAAGAAGTGATGCCTTCATATGCCCAGAGCTGTTTTGTATAACTTTCTTGTTTCAGTTGGTAAGGCGTAAACTCTTTTGGTTTAATGCGTTTCACGTTCCAGTTGTGGAAGTATTCGTGGCTACATAAGGATAAATAAGTTTGATAACCTTTGGTCATATCTTGCATTCCAACAGTCGGTAAATCACTGCGTGAACACACAAGTGCAGTAGAGGCTCTATGTTCTAAACCACCAAAACCATTACCAAGTACAGTAGTTAAGAATAAATAACGATCAAAAATTTTATCGTTGTTGAATAAATTTAATTGATACTCACAAATTTTCTTAAGGTCTGCACTGAGCCTGTCTAAGTCACAATAATGTCTACCGGTTAGAACAATATCATGGGGGATGCCATTTGCTTCAAATGTGTGGGAAGTGAAGTCTCCCATTTCTACAGGGTGATCAATTAATTCGTCATAACTTTCTGCAGAAAAAGAACCAAATTCAAAATGTTGACCTAATGTTCTTGTCATTGCGGTTGCAAGTCGCCAGTTTTCTAATGATGCGTCAGTCGGTTTATTTATGGTCACTGAGTGTTCGCTATGTTCTAGCCCTTTTGCGGCAAGAAAAACACTGCTGCCATTAAAGAAACCGTGAGTAGAATCAAGATGAGCGCTACGAACACTTAAATCCCACGCATAAACCTGATAACTGAGTGTAATTCGCTCTGCATCTTGATCAATTATCCAAGTTTGTTTATCGGTTTGTGTCATCACAATTTGTTGATTGTGTGCATCAACACAATTGATACCAATAATATTCCTACAAAAATCACGTACCATGTAACTTCCAGGTAACCAGCTAGGCAGCCAAAAAGTTTGTCCTTTTTTTACCGAATCCAAGGTCATTTTAACGAAAAATAAATGCGCTTTAGGATCAGATGGCGTTATTTGATAATGGATCATGATTTTGCTCGTATTGTTTTGTGATAATAGAATTATATCCTTAATTTCTTCGCTCTGTTGCTGTAATTATCAGCAAGCATATATGGTGGTATGACTTGTTTTGAGCGATAATGAATAACAATTCTTATTTCTCTCACTGGAACCCTACACCATGGCAGAAGAAACTATATTCAGTAAGATTGTTCGACGTGAAATTCCATCTGATATTGTCTATCAAGATGACTTAGTAACTGCATTTCGAGATATCACACCGAAAGCGCCAACTCATGTTTTGATTATTCCGAACCATTTGATCCCTACGATTAATGATATTACCGAAGCAGATGAAACTGCTTTAGGAAGAATGATGTCAGTGGCGGCTAAGATTGCAAAAGAAGAAGGCATTGACGAAGACGGTTACCGGTTAATCATGAATTGTAATGAACATGGTGGCCAAGAGGTTTTCCATATCCATATGCATCTGATTGGTGGTCGTAAATTAGGGCCTATGTTGGCTAAATAACTTAGGTTAGTTAAGAAAAATAATGAATATAAAAACACCTGTTAGCCCTGAATTTTTTCCGTTGACGGATCTTGCAAAGCGTTTTGTTAATCTATTGACTCAATGTCGCCGTCTCAATATTTCGGTTCATGAAGCGAGCGAGCATCACGTCCTCATGGAGCTTCCTTATAGTGAGAAGCATATTGGTTATCCAGAAACTGGAGTCATTCATGGTGGTGTGATTACTACATTGATGGACACAGCATGTGGTTGTGCCACTATTTGTGCGATTAAACAAAAGTTCGACTCTTTAGAGATTTCCCCAACATTGGATTTGCGTGTTGACTATATGAAGTCAGCAAAGCCAGGTCAGTCTGTTTTTGTTTTGGCTGAATGCTATCGCTTAACATCGAGCATTGCATTTACTCGTGCCATTGCTTACCAAGACAGTATTGATAATCCAATTGCTCATGCTGTTGGTTCTTTTATGCGAATCAGTCCTGAGATGATCGGTGAAGAATTCAGATTGGCATTGCTGGGTGAGGGTGACGGTCCTAAGTTTAAAAAGCTTAACCCTGAACATTTACAAGAAGACAGTACTGAAACTTCGGTAACGATTGAACCTTTAGATGTAAAAAGTATGGTTCAAAAAGCTTCAGAAACAAACGATTATAGCCATATTTTAGTGCATGTTCCTTATGCTAAACATATTGGTATGGAAGTCGCTCGTTTTGGGTATGAGCTTGTATTTCGTTTACCTGCGAACGATAACAATATTGGTAACCCGGTATTACCGGCGATTCACGGAGGTGTGATTGCAGGTTTTATGGAGATGTCAGCAATTGTGCAATTAATGGTATTTATGCATACGGAAAAAGTACCTAAAATTGTCGACTTTTCTATTGATTATTTACGTGCAGGTTATCACAAAGATACGTTTGTCGAATGTCAGATCACTCGTCAGGGCAGACGTGTAGCTAACGTCAATATCAGTTGCTGGCAGAGTAGCCGTAAGCAACTTATCGCCACTGCGAGAGCACACTTTCTCATCGAGTAAGTGGCATGAATTGCGCATCGACTTTGATGTGCAATTCTTTCACAAAAAACATGCCTTATTTTTCACTTTGTATTACAGTTACAAAGGAACTGTTTTTATTCTTCAGAATCCTATCGAAAAAGGATTAGGAGCAAATTATGAAAAAAATGATATATGCGTTAGGTGCATTAACCATGGTTTCGATACTCTCAGCGTGTGCACCAAACACAAGTGGTGTGAGATTGAACTCTGATGGAGAATATAAGGTTGATAATTCATTTGTTGGTGGTGATGTGACCGTGACAAATAATATCATTCGTCAAATTGGTGGTTTATTGCAAGGTGCTGCAAAAATTGTCAGTCATTCCTCAAAAGATCAAACAATGGAATATCGTTTTACTTGGTTTGATAATCAAGGGGTTGCTGTTGATAATGACGCCCAGAGTTGGCAGCCTGTTCAAATTCATGGCAAGCAAAGTGTTCAAGTAATGTCGGTAGCTCCTAACTCGGATGCGGTTCGTTTTCAAGTTTATGTTAGAAAAGTACATTAATTAAGTTTAACTGCCATTGTTTAATATATAAGAGTTATATTAACTCCGTTCGTTATTATTTAGGTTTCTATTTTATGTCCTTTGAAAGATCTGCAGAGCAAGAACTTGTAGAGTTATCCAATCGTTTCTTTGAATACCATTGCCAAAAAAAAACTGATGAAATAATGGCGCTGTTTTCTCAAGATGGAGATATTCATTTTTGGGGAACCGGAATTGATGAAGAAGGCACCGGTATTGATGATTTAAGGATGCAGTTTGAGCGAGATTTCAAAGAAGTCGAAACTTTGAGAATTACGCCTGAAACTACAAGAGTATTTGCTACACCACTTTCAGGAATTGTTACAGGGAACTGGATTACGAGATATTTACTGAAAGGCCAAACGGAATATGATGAGCTAAATTTAAGAGCGACACTTTACGCCGATGTTGTCGATGGTGAATGGCGTTTTCGTCATGCTCATTGGTCAATCGCTTACGGTTCTCAACCAGAAGGGCGTTCATTCCCTGAGCACGATGAAATGACGATAACCATCGAATAAGTGGGAATTCCCCACTTATACCAACACTTCCGTTAAGACTCGTTGTAGGTTTTTTCCCATAATTTTATCTCTATTTGATGCCGAAAAACCTGCTTTTGTTAATTCATGGTCAATTCTTTCCATTCTATGAATAGAGTTAAACTCAGGTATAACAACATGCTCTGGCTCAACATCAAAGCCAAGCACGTTTTTAGCTCTTAAACTGTGCCACCAATCCAAATACTGCTTCACACCTTCTTTATTATTATTGTGCAACTTAATCAGGTTTTTTTGCCCTTTTAATGGGTAGTCGTTAGCAATGGTTGCTGCGTCAATACCTCCAACTTTGACTACATGCTTGATCTGATTAATGTAATCCGTAGGAGTCGGTGTTTTATTATTGGTTAGCCAGAAGCTCATCATAAATACACCAAATGTGCCGCCTGTATCTGCAATGGCTTTTATCACTTCATCAGGAGAGCATCGTGCATTATTGACAATTGCTCTACAGGCTCCATGACTTTGTATGATGGGGGACTTTGATAGCCGTGCGGCATCAAGTGCGGACTGGGGACTAGAATGACTAACATCAATTAAAACATTTTTATGATTTAGCTGGTGGATAAGTTTTATGCCGTTCGGCGTCAGTGGTTTATTGAGACTGTGGTTATTTGCATTATCTAAAGCACCGCCAGAAAATTTGTTGCCGTAGTGATGGGTGAGTTGCAATACCCTTAATCCGTGATTGTACAAGTTATTAAGCTGTTGCCATGATTGAGTGAGGGTTTTTGCTTCGACACAGTCGGCACCTTGAATTTGAAAAAACACGGCCGTTTTATGATCGATAAAAGCTCTCTGAATGTCTTTTCCGTATAGTCCGGCAATGAGTTTATTTGAGTTGCTTAATACTCTTTTTTGAGCTGCAACAATACTTTTAATGCAAGCTTTATAAGTTCGCTTGTAGTTAGTGGTTCCATCTGGTTGTTTTATCGCTTCAATGTCAGAGATATCACAAATATAAGCATCAATTTCCGACTTCTTTAGGTCATTTAAGTCATCAGGTAAAAAGCAGAGCCCATCCATGTATAGTGGCTTACTTGATACAACGGGTTGAGCAAACGATTTAAAAGCGGAAAGAGCTGCAACGGCAGCCGTCGATTTGATAAAACTTCTTCTACTTGAACGATAAGAATTCATGAGCTTCAACTTAGATAGATTAAGGGTAATAACAGTAACGTTTTTTATCGATAGAATGAATATGGGAGTACTAATTTTTAAGTGGTGTTGCTTTGTGACTTTTTACAGGTATTTCTATTTGACGGGCGGCTTGCACTTCCTGTTGGCCAATTAAACCACCTCCGATTTGGATGATATGATCGCTATTGTCAATCATGGCTTGTGAAGTTGGAAATAAGGTGTTGGTTTTACGGTTCATCCCGTCCCAGCTGGAGTCTTTTATGTAGAACACATAATCTACACATTTAGATAGATTTACACCTTCAGCTTGTGAGGATACTATACCCACCGTTTTAAACCCTTTATCTTTTGAAAGGCTGTACAAAGCACCAATTCCGTCGGCTGTTGCGCCTATATTAATAATCGTGTCCGAGGATGAGAAGTTTTTGAGTTCTCTTCTGGCAATTATAAATAGACGAAATTCATCTTTGTCACCTTTACCAGAAAACCGATAAAAGTGACGACGTTGGGCCTTGATGAAAATTGAGTACTATCATTTAAGAACTGCGAAACTTCTTGTGAAGAAGCATCTTTAAATAATTGCGTATTTGATGAGCATTCTGCGGCTATGCTGAGCTGACATCCCATCAAAAAAGAAAAGAGGAAAATAGAAGTAAGTTTGATAAATTTCATCATGATATTCCTGTACTCATATTTCAGCTTTAAAAATGTTGGTGTCTTACTGTTCGTGCGGTAATCAATAATCGAACCAGTTTCAACCGTCATATGTTAAGTACAACTTTATGATTCAATCGTTTTGAGCATTTCTTTTGGAAGAGACGTCGGCTTACCCGATTTAAAATCGATAAATACAATAATAGATTTCCCTACCGTACAGGTTCTATTTTGAGCTTCACTATGTGCGGTATAATTCATTGTAAATCGGTCACTTTCAATTTCTGATAAGGTTATTTCAATGGTCAACTTGTCAGGAAACGTTACAGGTCGAATGTATTTTGCATAACAATCTTTTAAAACGGGCCCCATTACTTTATCTTCCCAGAGTTTCCAAATTCCTAATTCCTCAAAAAATTTAATTCTTGCTGTTTCGAAGTGCCTAAAATAAACAGCATTGTTTAAATGATTTAGGGCGTCCATTCACCCCAAGCGATTTCTATATCGGTTGAAAACATTTTATTCATTGTACACCTCCCACTTTTTATTGAATGGAAATTAAACTTTGCTTTCTTACCATACAATAATAGATTGATATCTCATTAATCTAATTTATTCTCTAACTTTTACTAAGTATTTCTTAAATTTTGTCGATATAATTGTTATATCTAAATTAACCAGTTTAGGTCATTGAGATACGCTGAAAAATTGTTAGCCGCAAGGTTCGAATCACAGTCGGTTATCGTTTTAGCGGATGAATAATGTTTTAAATAACTTAGCGAGTAACAGGGTTATTTTGGTTAGAGCTCATGCAGTCATAAAATAAATATAATAGGAGCAAGGAACCAATGACGAGAGTCCTTGATAGCGTTGATCAACGCACTAAATTAGTAGGGAAAAACCGTTTAGAGCTACTACTTTTCAAAATTAATGCAACTCAATTATTTGCAATCAATGTGTTCAAAGTAAAAGAAGTCGTTAAGCTTCCTCATTTGAATGTATTGCCGGGCAGTCATCCTCATATCTCAGGCGTTGCAAATATTCGTGGTGTTTCCATTCCTGTTATTGATCTCAGAAAAGCGATTGGATTTTCTCATTTTCCAGCAGATGAGCACGCTAACCTCATCATCACTGAATATAATCGCAGTGTCCAAGGATTTTTAGTTGGTAAAGTTGAGCATATTATCAATATGACATGGAGCGATGTGCTTCCTCCGCCTAAAACTGTTGGGAAAAATACTTATCTCACAGCGATTACTCGTATTGAGCATGAGGGTGTAAATAAGCTTGTTTCTATTATTGATGTTGAAAAAGTACTAGCCGAGATAATTGCGTATGACGTTCGCTTATCAGACGGTGTACTTGATGAAACCTTGTTAGCTGAAATGATAGGTAAAAAAATGCTGGTGGTTGATGACTCAATAACCGCCAGAAAGCAAGTTGTTGATACATTGAGCCCGCTCGGGATTGAAGTAATAGAAGCCACAGATGGTTTACAAGCACTGAATCATTTAAAAAGCTTATCCAGACAAGGTATCTCGGTAGCGAACGAATTCTTGCTAATGATCACTGATGCAGAAATGCCTGAAATGGACGGGTATAAGTTAGCCCATGAAGTTCGTTCTGACAGTGATATGTCCGATCTACACATTGTATTGAATACATCATTGAGTGGTAACTTTAACCATGCAATGGCTGAAAAAGTGGGGATGGATAAGTTTATTTCTAAATTCCAACCGGACGTATTAGTTGAAACAGTACAAGAAAGGTTGAGAGAAGTGCTGGTTCACTAACTGACATGAAAAAGGGAAACACATGTGTTTCCCTTAATTTTTGGCTTAAGCGTCAAGATTATTCTTCTGTTTCAACTTCAGCTAACTTTTTTGCAAGCTCGATAGGGTCAATCTCTTCACAGTCAGACTCGAGAATCCAATTAATGCCAACCATTACTCCGTCGTCATTCAAATCATCAACCCAAAATTCCATAAACTCTTTGAGAGTGATCACCTGTGGCTGGTAACCTTCCCACTCTTCAGCGCAGTGTTTTTTTGCTTCTTCTTCAGAAGACCAGACAGGTAAAGCGTCAGTTTCTTCAAATTGAGCAGAATCACAAACTACCCACTCTTCACCGCTTTTATCAGCTAATCCCCAGAATTGCTGAGTTTCTGCAACTTGTGCCACAAAAGTGGTCAGCGTTGGTGTGATTTCTGTCATAATGTACTCTCTTTATTAATTTCTGGTGCATAGTATACAAGCTATATACAGTGTGACTAGTTTTTAGAAATGGTTTCAGTGCATTATTTTCCAAAGGAGTGAATTGTTAATGAAGCAATTTGGATGGTTAGGGCTTGTTCTTTCAGGCGTTAGTTTTTTTTCACAGGCCGCTAACAGTGATTTTCAAACCTGTCTTACACGATTAAAGTCCACAGCATTATCTAATGGTATAACCCAAGCGACAATAGCGGATACGTTAGACCGGGTTAAACCAAGAAAGCAGGTGATTAAGGCCGATAAAAATCAGCCAGAATTCACCAGTACATTTCAGCATTACTTCGATAAAAGAGTAACAGCTTGGCGAGTATTAAAAGGCCGTAAAATGATGAAAGAGCATCATGACTTATTGGCAAAGCTTACCAATAAGTATGGTGTACCAGGTCAATACATTGTCGCCTTTTGGGGATTAGAAACGAACTATGGCAGTTACAAAGGTAACCTGCCAGTGATTGACTCATTAACTACGTTAGCGTGTAAACCTCGTCGAGCTAAATTTTTTACTCAAGAATTAATGAAGGCACTCAAACTGAAACAGAAGAATGGTTTTAGTTATGATCAAATGCGAGGTTCATGGGCGGGTGCAATGGGGCATACTCAGTTTATGCCAAGTACATTTGCTCGATATGCCGTGGATGCTGATGCTGACGGTAAAGCGGATTTATGGAACAGTGAAGTGGATGCCCTAACTTCGGCGGCTAATTTTTTAATGCATTTAGGCTGGAAAAGAGAGCAACGTTGGGGAAGGGAAGTTCAATTACCTACCAAGTTTGATTACACACCTATCGGCTCGAAACAAAAAAAGTCACTTTCTGAATGGCGAACTCTAGGAGTGCAGAAAGCCGACGGTAAGCCACTATCGGTGGTGAGTGGAATGGATGCTGTATTATATTTACCTTCCGGTCACAAAGGCCCTGCGTTTTTAGGTTATGACAACTTTAATGTGATAATGAAGTGGAATAGAAGTGAGTTTTATGCCATTTCTGTTGGTCATCTTGCAGATCGAATTGCAGGAGCTGGAAGACTTATAAGTCACCCTCCAAAAATCCCTAAATTTAAAAGGAAAAACATTAAAGCAATGCAGCAAAAGTTGCTTGATTTAGGCTATAAAGTCGGTAAGCCTGATGGTATTATCGGGCGAAATACGGTTAAAGCATTACAACAATATCAAAAGAAACAAGGTATTCTTGCTGATGGGTTTCCTAGTAAAACAACATTCATAAAAATGGGAATTAAGGACTGATTATGGCACAGCTGACTCTGGATGAGTTAAGTTTCGAGCAAAAGCAACGATTAGCATTTATTGATTTCAGCTTGCAGTATTTTGGGCAGATATCAGTACAAGATTTGATTAAAAAGTTTGCGGCTGGCTTAGCGGCATCTAATCAAGATTTTCACATTTATCGTTGTTTAGCAACTGAAAACGTTCAACACAATCAAGAAGCTCAGCTGTATCACAGATTACCCAGTTTTAAACCGGTATTTCCACATGATGTGGAGTCAGTTTTACATGGTTTAGCCAATGGGTTTGGTGATGGCCTTTCCCAGCCCGTTGACCCAAGCCAGATATGCTTTGATGCGATCAAGCTCATTCATCCCGATACCAATGTAATTGCAACTATCATGCGCGCCATTCAGCATAAACACGCCGTGAAAATTCACTATGTTTCAACGTCGTCTGGTGAGTCAGAAAGAGAGTTTGTGCCACATGCTTTGATTAATAATGGACAACGTTGGCAAATGCGTGGGTTTGATAGAGTGAACAATCGATTTGCAGATTTTGTCGTCACTCGTATAAAACAGATTAATGGCTCTGATTCAGATGTTTATATTCAAGAAATGGCTGAGTCTGATAAGCATTGGCAACAAGTCGTAGAACTTTGTTTAATGCCGCACCCTGCTTTAAAGCACCCAGAAGCCATTGAATTAGATTTTCAAATGCAACAGGGTGAATTAGTGATTCAATGTCGTGCAGCGCTGGCGAGTTATCTATTGAGACAGTGGAGTGTTGATTGCTCACACAATCACCAATTTACTAACGGTGTGTGCCAGCTAGCTTTAAAAAATCATGACGTGCTCGAGCAACTTGAAAATACAACGATTGTTCCAGGTGCTCACTCATAAACATGTTGTGATAAACTCCGCTGCGACATTTATAAAAGAGTTTAAAAATGACAATTACTAAAGACAACGTTGTTCAGTTTAATTACACCTTGAAAGATGAAAAAGGTGAAGTTTTAGAGTCTAATCTTGATCAAGATCCAATCGCTTATCTTCATGGGCACAGTAATATGATGATTGGTGTTGAAAAAGCGATGGAAGGAAAAAGTGCTGGAGAATCATTTTCTGCAACTTTACCTGCCGCAGAAACTTATGGTGAGAAGGTTGAAGGCGCTGAACAGCGTGTACCGGTTAAACATCTAGTGGGTGCAACGAAAGTTTGGAAACCCGGCATGACAGCCACAGTAAATACTGATCAAGGCCAACGTCTAGTCACCATTCTTAAAGTCGGTAAGTTTATGGCGACGATTGACACTAACCATCCTTTAGCAGGTCGTGAATTAACTTTTGAAATTGAAATCAAAGATGTACGCGATGCGACGCATGAAGAAGTTGCACATGGGCATGCTCATGGCGTGGGTGGTCATCATCATTAATTGATATTATGGGGCTATTGAACAATTTGAGAAGTGCGTTTTAAGGGTTGTTTTGTGGCCTTTTTTTAGGTTGAGTGATACTGGATGATTACTCTCAACAAGGCTCCAGCTTTAACTAACAGCCTTATAATATTGCGATCTCCATTTTTTACGGCAAAGCCCAGAAGGTTTGTGCTACTTTCCTCTAATGGTTTATTTAGGTCAGAAACAGTTTCTTTAAGTAAAGCTTCCACTATTTCAGGTGAGCGGCTTTTTACGGCCAATTGAAGAGCAGTTAGTCCTTTAATTGAAAAACGATTCACTAAAGTATATTTATTGCAAACTATTACAACTAACGATGGAACACCGGATTCAACTGCAAGGTGTAATGGAGTCATGAAGTCTTTATCCCCGAGAAAAGGATAGGCATTTAATTCACGTAATTTACGCACGACACAAAATTTTATTTACCCGATTGTTGTTAATCCCTTTCAAAACTTAAAACTACAGAGCGACGGCTTTATCTATTTTTACTTTTTCACGGAGTGTTGATTTTTTGTGATAAAATGTGCGACTTTTAGGGAGTTGTAAAAGGGACATATAATGAATACAACAAAAAAATTCTCAGCCTCAATTATACTTAAGGCACTGCCAGTTTTAATTATTATTATCGCTATTTTCCAATCGTTCTATACCGTTAGTGAAGGTCACGTTGGTGTAGTTAAGCGTTTTGGTGAAGCTAAGCATCAAGAAAATCCTGGACTTCATTTTAAAATTCCATTTATTGAAACTGTGGAATTTATTGAAGTTCGAACTCGTAAAAATGCGGAAAGAATGGCATCCAGTACCAAGGAGCAGATGCCAGTGACGATTGAAGTTTCAGTTAACTGGACCGTCAATAAGGATGCGGCGCTTGACTTATTTAAGAAATATGGTGGATTAAGTCAATTCGAACAAAGAATTCTTGATCCTAGGTTCAGAAGTGCAGCAAAGGATACCATTCCTCAGTTTGAAGCTGAGCAATTGATCCAAGATAGGGCGAGTGCTATTCAGGGCATCGAAAGAAGGCTTACTGAAGAGATGGCCGGCTTCCCGGTTGTTGTTGATAATATCCAGATTGAAAACATTGTATTACCAAAAAAATACATCAATTCTATCGAAATTAAGCAAACTGAAAAGAACCTTGCTGCTGCTGAGGAACATAAACTCGAGCGTCAACGCTTAGAAGCGCTTCGCGCAGTAAACACTGCGGATGCAAAAGCAAAAGGCATTTTAAAGGTCGCAGAAGCAGAAGCTCAATCTATCTTGCTAAAAGGTAGAGCAGAAGCAAAAGCAATTGAAGCAAAAGCCAAAGCACTTAAAAATAATCCTTTGATTGTTAAGCTTACAGAAGCTCAAGGTTGGGACGGAAAGTTACCTTCAACAGTGTTAGGCAACAGTGCAATGCCAATCATGGATATGCGCAGTTTAGAAGCTAAAAAATAGGTAAGCATTCACCAGAGGGGTATTGACAATCTCAAACTCCCGTTTATTGGCATTTATAACTACAAGCTTGCCATTGTTTTGTGACACAAGTACCACCCCGCAAGTAAGTTTCACTGTTTATTTGAAAAGTCAATACGGGGCTGGTGAATGGTTACAAAAATAGTATCAATAAACCAATTAAGAAGTAGGGCAGTTCAATGGCATTAACTCCAGAACAAGCAATTATTGTTGAACCAAATGTAAAAGCGGAAGCGTGTGTTATTTGGCTTCATGGTTTAGGAGATTCAGGTGCAGGGTTTGCGCCTGTAGTACCTATGTTAGGTTTACCTCAAGATCATAATGTTCGATTTGTTTTTCCGCATGCTCCTGAGCAACCCGTTACCATCAACGGTGGTGCGGTAATGAGATCTTGGTATGACATAAAAAGTATGAACCTACTTGATCGTGCTGATATGTCTGGAGTTCAAGAGTCTGAAGCTAAAGTAAAATTGATTCTTCAAGACCAAATTGAAAGTGGTATTCCTGCTCACCGAATCGTTCTTGCTGGTTTTAGTCAAGGTGGTGTTTTGAGCTTGTATACAGGCTTACGCTATCCAGAAAAATTGGCTGGTATTATGGCGCTTTCTTGCTATTTGCCTCAAGGTGACACGTTACCTGAAGGGTTAAACGACGCAAACCAACATACAGCAGTGTTACAACACCATGGGGAGCAAGATCCGGTTGTTCCGATTTCAGCGGGTAAAATGGCAAATCAAGCGCTACTTAATGCAGGGTATGATGCTCAATGGAAGAGCTTTCCAATGCCGCATTCAGTTTTGCCACAACAATTGGCTGAAATTGGTCAATGGTTAAGCAAACAGCTTCTGTCGTGATTTTTAAATAGATACTTTAGGTTTAACCTTTGTTCTTTAAATGAAACAATGTTGTTAAATTAACAGTTGAAATAATTTTATAATGTTTCAAGCGCTTAGGTGAGTAATCATCTAAGCGCTTTTGTTTATTCGCAGAGTAACAATGGGTTATTAATGTTAATGTTTTTTTTGGTGGACAAAATATATAAATAAAACTTAAAAAATAATAACTTAGGTCACATTTATTACTTCTTTTAATAACAAAGTGTTTTCAACCTCTGATATCATTCGCCGCAATGAATAGCGTCCTACATAAACAATAAATCCTTATAAAAGGAATCAAGGTCGCTGAAATTTCATGTAATAAATGCTGAGTGAGCTCGGCAACATAAAATCAAGGGGTTGATTATAATGAGTAATAAACTAGTAAAAGGCTTAGTAGCCTCTGCTGTTCTTGCAGCATTAACTGGGTGTGGTAGCGACAACAAAAAAGAAACTGTTGATCCTACTCCAACACCAGTAACTTGTGCTGAAGCTGGCGACGCTTGCGTTAAATTCACTGTACTTCATACTAACGATAACCATGGTCGTTTCTGGGAAAACAAGAACGGCGAATATGGAATGGCTGCACGTAAGACGTTGATTGATAATTTACGTGCTGAAATCGAATCTGAAGGTGGCACTACACTTCTTTTATCTGGCGGTGACGTAAACACAGGTGTACCTGAGTCTGATTTACAAGATGCTCGTCCTGATTTCATCGGTATGAACTTGATGGAATACGACGCAATGGCTGTTGGTAACCATGAGTTCGATAACCACTTAGATGTAGTTGAAATGCAACGTAAGCTAGCAAACTTCCCTATGCTTGCTGCAAACATTTATGAAACTGAAACTGATGACGACGGTAAAGAGACACTTGTACGTTACTTCGATGCTTACAAAGTATTTGAATTAAATGGCTTACGTGTTGCTGTTGTTGGTTTAACAACTAAAGATACAGTTAAAATTGGTAACCCAGAATTTATTAGTGAGCTAACATTCACTGATCCAGCTGAAGAAATGAAGAAAGTTATCGCTGAAATCAAAGCGGGTGACAAAGCTGATCTTATCTTCGCTACAACTCACATGGGTCACTTTAAAGACGGGCAGCACGGTTCAAATGCTCCAGGTGATGTTAAGTTAGCACTTGCTCAAGAAGCTGGTGACTTGTCTGCTATCATTGGTGGTCACTCGCAAAACCCTGTTTGTATGGAAAACTATGACGGTTACAAGCCTGGTGAAGCTTGTACTCCTGATCAACAAAATGGTACTTTCATCATGCAAGCGCATGAATGGGGTAAGTACGTTGGTCGTGCGGATTTCGAATATTTCAATGATGAATTGCACCTATCAAGCTATGAACTAGTGCCAGTTAACTTAAAAGTTAAAAATGAAGCTGGTGAGCGTGTATTAGTGGGTGATGCAATTACTCCTGATGCTACTGTTCGTGAAATTCTTCGCCCTTACCAAGAACAAGGTCAAGCTCAGTTAGATATTGCTATTGCCAAAACAAATGGCAAATTAGAAGGTGAGCGTGCTGTTGTTCGTAAAGGTCAAACAAACTTGGGTCACTTACTTGCTCAAGCTCAACGTGAAGTTTACGCTGGTGAGCCAGCAGATTTCTCTGTAATGAACTCTGGTGGTGTACGTGCTTCAATCGAAGCAGGTGATGTTAGTTACCGTGACGTATTAACCGTTCAGCCTTTTGGTAACAAAGTAATGAAGTTCACCATGAACGGTGCTGATGTAGCTAGCTACATGAATACTGTTGCACGCGTAGACATTGGTGCAAAAGGTTCAGGTGCATACCCACAATTAGTTGGTATCAAAATGACTGTTAACTGTACTGCTGAAGACAACGGTATTACTATTCACGAAATTAACGGTAAAGATTTTGATGCTGCGGCAATGTACAGCTTCACTGTACCAAGCTTTAATGCTGCTGGCGGTGACGGTTACCCACCATTGATCGGTGACACTGCGTTCGATAGCCTAGTTATGACTCCAGATGCGGGTCATATTGATGAGCAAGCGCTAAAAGCTTACTTTGAGCGTGAGTCAGAGAACAATACCGTAACTATCGATGTTTCCGAAAGCTCTAAGCATGCTCCAGTTGCAGCTGATTTAGTATTCGAAAATACTTTAGATTCAACTGGTAAGGCTTGTTTACTTCCTACTGCTGGATAATAACTAACTATTTAAATAAAAAGGTCGCTTTAAGCGACCTTTTTTTATGAGTAAAAATTCGAAGTTGTGAATTAATCTATTCATGATCACTAGTTTCACTATCACTCAATAATATTAGCCAGTCCCATTTCATTATATTTCTGCAAAGTATTTATAACCCATATTTCGCACGGTCATTTACAGTTGCATTTTTATTTCAATAAGTTAACAAAAAAACAACTAAGATCATTCCAAACTACCATACGTTAAACCAAATTTTAGGCACACCAAACGACTTCTTTGTAGAAGCTTATACTGTCCCCACTTTAACATTACGCAATGTTGTAAATGCGACTAACTTCACCTCCAAATAGCGTTAATATCTTTTCTTTTTCAGGCGTGATCCCCGATATCACCGCTCCCTGACCTTCTATCGTTACAACATGAACACCGTAGAGTCTCTGAAATATCCATCGTAGTGTCGGTGTCGAGATCGGTTTGTTATTCTGATTCAGTATCGTCTCATTTTTCTCTTTTAACCCATATTCCGCATGGATAATCAGGTTAAATTTATATTTCAAATTTAACCTGATTTTTAACACGAAAATAATAATACATCGTCTGGTATCCTAAATTTTATGCATGACAAGCGGCTTCAACTAAGAAGCTACACTTTCTGTTTTTTTACCTACGCAATGTTGTAAATCTTACAGATTTCCTCACCAA
>NZ_JAFEUN010000097.1 GCF_016900895.1 Parashewanella hymeniacidonis | reverse complement strand
TAGCGATACTTTGTGACCCAAACAAAGTGGTACTCAATTTTATATTTTGTGTGAGAACCATGCCTGTATCTCATACAAACATCATAAGGCCAACTGCTAGCTAAAAGCTACCCGTCTGAAAGAAGGGGGTTTCAACCCAGTTGTGGGACTAATGAAACCCAAGAATCGATTTATTACATTAAGGAACCACAACATGAACAATCACTTGAACACTAACTCACATCAAGAACCGCAAGCCTGCACAACAGAGTTAGACGAAAAACTGTCTCAGCTGAATATTCCCGGTTCAGTCGTAGAAGTCACAACTGCCGAAGCGGATGAACTTGGCGCTTTTGAAGAAGATGCACTTAGCGAAGATGAAGCTCTGGCAGCAACTGAGCTATCCACTGAAGATAAGGAGGATTAGCCTATGCCAGTAACCAAACAAGCAAAAAAGTCCCCTATCATGAACAAATCGCCAATAAACTGATTGAGCAACTAAAAGCTGGCACTGCACCTTGGCAAAAGCCTTGGAAGGCTGGGCAGCCAAGAATGCCACACAATCCAATCAGTGGCACTCGATACAAAGGCTCCAACGCCATTTGGTTAACTATGCAATGCCGTGACGACCCACGCTGGATGACTTACAAACAAGCTAAAGGTATTGACGCTCAAGTACGCAAAGGTCAACACGGTACGATTGTCCAATATTGGAAGCTGTTCGACAAAATCGATAAAAAAGACGATAGCGGCAAAAAGATTTTAGGTGCTGACGGTAAACCAATTAAAGTAACCGTTAAATTGGATAAGCCAAGAGTATTTAGCTCAGTGGTATTCAATGCAGAGCAAATCGAAGGTTTACCCGAACTCGAAGTAAAAACACTCCCCGAATGGCAACGCCATGAACGAGCAGAGAAAATTCTGCAAAACTCTGGTGTGCCAATTCACCACGATCAATATGACAATGCTTACTACAGCCCTTCTACAGACAGTATACATTTACCCACAAGAAACCAGTTTGAAACCGCTGATTCCTTCTACACCGTTGCTTGTCATGAGATTTGTCATTCATCAGGCCATTCCAGCAGACTCAACAGAGATATGACAGGCCGCTTCGGTGATGAATCCTACGCCAAAGAAGAATTACGAGCCGAAATTGGCTCACTCATGCTCGGCGATGAACTACAAATCGGCCACGAATTCGGCCAACACGCTGCTTATGTCGATCATTGGGTTAAAGTGCTTCAAGACGATCCGAAAGAGATTTTGCGGGCGTCTAGGGATGCAGAGAACATTTGTAACTTTGTGATGAAATTAGAGTATGAAAATCGACATGCTCAAGTTAAACAACAATCTGGCACATTAGCTCTTATACTAGATGACCAGTCAGTTACGAAATCCAGCTCACAAGCATTTCAAGCTGAGCTGGATTAACCACAACATTTTTTAAACTTTTTTCCACTGCCGCAAGGACATGGATCGTTTCTGCCTGTTTTAGGCGCTTCTCTTACAAATGGTTTTTCATCCCAATAGCCAACATCATGCCGAACATAAACTTCATCTTCTTCACAATTTTTTTCAAAAATGGAATCAAGTTCTTGATTCAAAACTTCCATTTCATCTTCAAACCACACTTCCAAATATGGGATAGCATCGTGAATATAGCCCTGCTCTTGTTTGCTTTGTTGGAACTCATTTTCTAACCAATCATCATAATCAGCTTCATTTAATAGACGAAGTTCGTTAATTTTGATTTGTATCATTTCGTCTTTAAAAATTTCATCCGGTATAAATGCTTGGGTTACTGCCGCTATTTCAAAAGCGTACACATCTGTGCAAATACAAAGGAGATCAAACCAAAATAAAATGCCTGTTTCATAGTCTTTGTAATCTTGAAAAAACTCAACAAAAGCCTTTAAATAATCCAATAACTCTTTTCGAGATAAGTCACCTTCGAAATAGCAAGATTTTAGTGCCAACATACAATCAGTTCGGGCAATATAATCCAAAGACTCATCTAAAGCTAACTCTTGCAATTCATTGGCATTTTTGGCCGCAAGTGTAGCGTACACCTTGTAAACATCATCTTCGTCAATCGAATAGATAATATCCCCATATTCATGATCTTGCTCTTCATTACACTTAAAGTTTCGAATAATACCTTTCAAAATAGGCCAAGCTGAATAAGCTTTCAAATGAGCTAATAAGCCTAATGCAACGACATGCAAACGATTTTCACCAAAGCCATCATAGGGTTCTGGATTGTTGATAAAGTCTTTCAAAATATCAACCAAAAGAAGGGTCGCTTCGTCATGATGAGCAACAAGAGTTTCAAGCTCATTTTTTGGAAATACTTTCCAATCACAGTTAATTAAAGGTTCAATCATTGGGTGTTTAACACTTGCACTCACAGCAGCTCTTCCTATTAAATAAGTCAGACGTCACTAAGGGTACTTTGAAAGTTTACAATCAACAAGTAACCATCTATTGCTCAAAGCTTAACCACACATAAGCTATTGAAATAAAATCCAACTTTATTCACAAACATTCAATGAAAATATATGATAAATTAATCCTCATTTTTTGCTTCAAACCTCCTTACGGACTGACTTCATGACAAACAACTTTTCTTCAACGGCTGCATTTCTTTGGTCGGTAGCCGATCTTTTACGTGGTGATTTCAAGCAATCTCAATACGGGCGTATCATTCTCCCTTTTACACTGCTAAGACGCTTAGAGAGTGTGCTTGAAGCCACAAAACCAAATGTACTAACCAAGTATGAAGCAGTCAAAGCGATGCCTATTGAGGCGCAAGACAAACTGCTAACTCATGCAGCGCAGTTGAGCTTTTACAACACTTCAAAAATGGATTTAAACCGCCTTGGTGAAACAGGTGTGGCGAGTAACCTAGAAAGCTACATTCAATCGTTCAGCCCAAATGCTCGTGAGATTTTTGAACACTTCGATTTCTTTAACACCATCGACAAACTAGAAGAAGCGGACTTGCTTTACAAGGTAGCGAAACGCTTTGCAACCACAGATCTTCACCCTGATACCATCAATAACTACGGTATGGGCTTAGTGTTTGAAGAGCTGATCAGGCGCTTTGCAGAAAGCTCTAATGAAACCGCTGGTGAGCACTTCACCCCAAGAGACATTGTTGAACTCACAACCTCTTTGCTGTTCGCTAATGAGGAAGAGCTAACCAGTTCTGGTTTGGTGCGTTCTATCTACGATCCAACAGCTGGTACGGGTGGTTTCTTATCGTCAGGTATGGAGTACGTTCACAAGCTCAATGACAAAGCCTCTCTGTCTGCCTTTGGTCAGGAGCTAAACCCTGAGTCATATGCTATCTGTAAAGCAGATATGCTTATCAAAGGGCAAAAGGTCGATAACATTAAGCTGGGTAATACCTTATCTAATGACCAACTTCGCACCGAGAAGTTTGACTATATGCTGTCAAACCCTCCGTTTGGTGTGGATTGGAAGAAAATCCAAAAGTTCATCAATGACGAGCATAACGACAAAGGCTTTGAAGGTCGTTTTGGTGCAGGTTTACCACGAGTTTCTGACGGTTCGCTACTGTTCTTGATGCACCTAGTTAGCAAAATGTGCCCTGCGACTTCTGAAAACAAAGGCGAAGGTGGTTCACGTATCGGCATTATCTTGAACGGTTCACCGCTCTTTACTGGCGGTGCTGGTAGCGGTGAAAGTGAAATTAGGCGCTACATTCTTGAAAATGACCTACTTGAAGCCATTGTGGCTCTGCCTACCGATATGTTCTACAACACAGGCATTGCAACTTATGTTTGGGTTTTATCTTCTCAAAAGCCAGCTAACCGCAAAGGTAAAGTTCAGCTTATCAACGCTTCAAAAGAACGAGCGAAAACAGGCGGGCGTGGTCGGAGTGGTGGCGGTGAAATTGAAGGTAATGATGAACACGTATTCTATGCAGCAATGCGTAAATCCCTTGGCAGTAAGCGCAAAGAGCTTACACCAGAAGCGATTGATACAATTGTGCAAACCTATGGTCAGTTTACGGAAAATCAGTTCAGCAAAATCTTTGATTATAAAGCGTTTGGCTACCGCAGAATTACCGTTGAACGCCCTCTAAAGCTAGCGATTTACCCGAAAGATGAACTACGCCTTGAAGCACTACAAGCAGATAAAGCGTGGAGTAAATTAGCTGAGTCAGTTCAAGATGCAGTTTTAGAAGCGCTAGCTTCATTTAGTGAAGAAAAGCTGTTATCTCGTGATGCTTTCCTAAAAGCCTTTATTGCCAAAACAAGTGACGTGAAGCTAAGTGCAGCCCAACAGAAATTAATCGTGAAGCACTTAAGTGAGCACGATGATGAAGCTGCTATCTGTTATCAAGAATCAGGCAAAACAAAAGGCAAAGTTGAAGCGAATCCAGATCTGCGTGATAACGAGAATGTGCCATTAACTGAAACCGTTGACGAATATTTTGCCCGTGAAGTTCTGCCGCACGTGCCTGATGCGTGGATTGATGAAAGTAAGATCGACCCTAAAGATGGAGAAGTCGGTGTTGTGGGTTACGAGATCCCATTCAATCGTCATTTCTACGTTTATGAACCACCAAGAGCACTTGACGCAATTGACGCTGATTTAGATGTAGTATCGGCTGAGATTATGCAGCTACTTAACGAGGTGCATTCATAATGACAGGTCGCTATAAAGCATATCCAGAATATAAGAATACTGATGAAGTTTGGTTAGGTGATGTTCCTTCTCATTGGAGAGATCTTAAAATCAATCGCCTTACTATTGTAAAGCGTGGTGCATCACCAAGACCCATAGATGATCCCCAATATTTTGATGAAACTGGTGAATATGCTTGGGTTCGCATTGCTGATGTAACAGCCTCGGATACCTATTTAAAAAATACAACCCAGCGTCTTTCACCATTAGGTGCAAGTTTGAGTGTAAAACTTGAACCCAACGAATTATTCCTTAGTATTGCAGGAACCGTTGGCAAACCTTGTATCAATAAGATAAAAGCTTGTATTCACGATGGTTTTGTATATTTCCCTGAATTTAAAGAGAATACAAAGTTTCTTTTTTATATTTTTGCTGCTGGTGAAGCATATAAGGGACTAGGTAAATTTGGAACACAGTTAAACCTGAATACCGAGACTGTTGGTGGAATAAAAATTGGTATTCCTTGTATTGAAGAACAACAAAAAATCGCCAACTTCCTCGATCACGAAACTGCCAAGATCGACACCTTAATAGCCAAGCAAGAAAAGCTGATTGGGTTGTTAAAAGAAAAACGCCAAGCGGTGATTTCTCACGCAGTGACCAAAGGGCTTAATCCGCAAGCACCTATGATAGATTCTGGTGTGGAATGGTTGGGTAAAGTGCCTGAGCATTGGGATATTACCTCTCTAAGACGTTTCATAAATAAAATGGAACAAGGAAAAAGCCCTGAATGCGATAGTAGCCCTGCGCCCATAGAACATTGGGGAGTATTAAAAACGAGTTGTGTAAATAATGCGAAGTTTGATCCTACAGCAAATAAAATGTTACCTCCCAATATTGAACCGCACTCTAAATACGAAGTGAAAGGTGGTGATATATTAATGTCCCGAGCTAGTGGCTCAATTAATCTAATTGGTTCTGTTGCGAAAGTACAGAATGATGTTCGTACCAAAATCTTATTATCAGATAAGGTTTTTAGGTTGTACCTGACAAGCCTTATGAATAC
This sequence comes from Parashewanella hymeniacidonis, assembly GCF_016900895.1. Lineage (GTDB taxonomy): Bacteria > Pseudomonadota > Gammaproteobacteria > Enterobacterales > Shewanellaceae > Parashewanella > Parashewanella hymeniacidonis. Next base: position 11,356 of record NZ_JAFEUN010000097.1, on the reverse strand, counting down.
TGATTTTTTCGTGCATCTAATGGCAAGTAACTATGTAAGGACTCTTGTTGAAAACGCTATTAGTGGCGCTGAAGGAATGGCGAACAATATAACAAAAAGTGCAATAATGGATTTTACTATTCCTGTACCTCCAGTTGAAGAACAAAAACTAGTGGTAGCAGAGCTGGAAAAACAAGTAAATAGGTTCGATATCTTAGTTGCTAAAGCCGAAAGTGTTAACACTCTAATTAAAGAACGCAAAACTGCCCTTATCTCAGCAGCAGTGACAGGTAAGATTGATGTACGTGACTGGCAAGGAGCACATTAATGGATTGGGTAGCAATTGCAAACTTATTGGTAAGCTCCGTTTCTTCTCTGTCTTCAATCGTACAGGCGCATAATAGCAATAAGCTCACAAAAACCGAACTTAACAAAGCCACAAAACGGATAGAGCAACCGCTTAAAAATGGTGGTAAACAGGTATCAGTGGTCATTAATCATAAGCTACTCACTGAGCTTTCTGTTTTAGCGGAGACACAAGCGAAACAGATCATCAATGTGTTAAGCCATACCGATGATATCGAGCTGATTGAAATGACAATCAATGAAGCTCGTAGCCGTGTGTGCTTTTATTTGACCCAAATAAAGCAACATAATCAGGGCAAGTTGCCTACAAAACGGTTGCAAAACTTATGGCTGTCACATCAGTGTGAGACTGAGAATAATGGTTAACGTTGATTTACTGATTCACGAAACCTAATTGGATAATTTATTAATGTAAAACAATTACATTCAGTTGCATTGTTCAAGTTAAAAGGCCGCACAAGATGGAAAATAATAGATTAGAAACATTACTGGTCACAGCCATTTCGGCCTTAGACTCAATCATACAAGCGTATGATAAAAAGTCGTTAACCAATTCTGTTCTGGTACAAGAAAGCAAGAACATCAAAGCGCAGTTGGATTCAAGCAGTAAGGGGATCGCTGGTTTAATGGATAACATGACAATGGATCGGATTACCTTGATGAAGCTTTCTGGCTCTTTTGCACATCAAGTTAATATTATAATTAGCGCCTTGACCATGGGCGACGAAACGATGAAAGAAGTGGCTATCGATGTTGCTCGAACTCGTATGAATGAATTTCTTCAAGACATTAAAAATAAAAATCAAGGAATGTTACCTTCAAAAGCATTGCAAGCCCTTTGGCAGCGTTATAAAACAGATGTGAGCTAACGAGATGAATATTCACCAAATGGGTCAAATAAAAAAATAACAGGACGTTACCATGAGCAGTAAATCCGCTGAATCCGTATTCCAAAACGACATTCTCCACCAAATGCAGTCTCACGGTTGGTTGCTGGGCGAGTCGAGTAAATACAACAAAGAGTTGGCGCTTTATCCTGATGATGTGATTGCTTTTGTGAAAGCTACACAGCCGCAGCAATGGGATAAGTTAACGCAGCACTTCCCCGATACTGAGCGTAACCCAAACGCAACGGCTGACGCTTTGCTCAAGTCATTAGAACAAGAGCTGAAAAATGAAGGCACGCTGTGGGTATTGCGAAACAAGCTCAATAATCGTGGTGCTAAGTTTGACCTTTGTAGCTTCAAGCCTGATCACGATTTAAACCCGACGGCAACCGCACGTTATCAGCAAAACATTCTGCGTGTTGTACCTGAGTTAATTTACTCACCAAACGGTTATGATGGGCGTTTAGATTTAACCCTGTTCGTAAATGGTATCCCTGTTGCGACTTGCGAGTTGAAATCTGAGTTTAAACAGTCGATTGATAATGCCAAAGTCCAATATATGAAGGACAGGCAACCAAAAGACCCAAAAACTCGTAAACCAGAGCCATTATTGACCTTTAAACGTGGCGCATTGGTTCACTTTGCAGTGAGCCAATACAATGTAGCAATGACCACTCGTTTAGCGGGTAAAAAGACCTTCTTCTTACCCTTTGACCAAGGAACGGCTGACGGTGGTAAAGGTAATGATACTCCTGCCGTATCAACAGACGGGAATGACAGTTATGCGACTTCATACCTTTGGAATGAGATTTTTCAAAAAGATAACTTGCTGCTGATCCTAAGCCGATACATTCACCTCGAAGTCAAAGATGAAGAGCAGTTAGACGGCACTATCAAAGTCAAAGAGACAATGATTTTTCCTCGTTATCACCAATGGGCGGTCGTTTCTAAACTGCTTAAAACGGTTGATAGCGAAGGCACTGGTCATAAATACCTAATTCAGCACAGTGCTGGCTCTGGTAAATCAAACTCGATAGCGTGGTTGTCACATCAACTTGCATCAAAGCATTACATTTCGCCGTCTATAGAAAGCGATCATCCTGAGTTGGGTAAAAAAGTCGGGGATAAGGTTTTTGACTCCGTAATCGTTATCACTGACCGAACGGTACTTGATAGCCAGTTGCAAGATACGATTTATCAGTTTGACCATAACGAAGGTATGATTGCTCGTGTCAATCGAGAAGAGGCGCAAGGCAGTAAATCCAGCCAATTAGCAGGAGAGCTAAAAGCAAGCACCTCAATCATTATTGTCACGATTCAAACTTTCCCTCACGTTTTAGAAGCGATTCGTAAAGACTCAACCCTTGCAGGTCGAAGCTATGCAATTATTGCCGATGAAGCGCACTCTAGCCAAACAGGAACGACCGCACGTAAATTGCGTGAAGTGCTGATGGCAGAACAGTTAGATGGGAATAAAGAGAGCACTAGCAACGATGGAGAGTTGTCGAGTGAAGATATGCTGCGTTTATCGCTTGAAGCTCGTAAAGGTTCCAATAAACTCAGTTACTTTGCTTTTACGGCAACACCTAAAGCTAAAACATTAGAGCTGTTTGGTCGTAGACCAAATCTTGATGAGCCAGCGAGTGATGCGAACAAGCCACTGCCATTCCACGTTTACTCAATGCGCCAAGCGATTGAAGAAGGGTTTATTCTGGATGTTCTGCAAAATTACACCAGCTATCGAGTTGCTTACCAATTAGCCCACAATAACCCAGATTTAGATCAAGAAGTGGATAGTAAAAAAGCCGCTTCAAAAATGGCGAAGTGGGTTCGTTTACACCCTTACAATATTGCTCAAAAAGTGGAAACCATCATCGAGCATTTCAATGACAAGATTAAGCATTTACTGGGCGGTAAAGCAAAAGCAATGGTTGTTACCAGTAGTCGTTTAGAGGCTGTGCGTTACAAACTTGCGTTTGAGAAGTATGTTAAAGATAAGGGCTATGATCACGTCAATGCAATGGTGGCGTTTTCTGGTGAAGTGAATGACCCAGACTTACCCGATCACCCTTTCACTGAAACCAATATGAATCCGAATTTACGTGGTAGTGAGATGCGTAAAGCATTTGATACCACGGATTATCAGGTGATGTTGGTAGCAAACAAGTTCCAAACGGGTTTTGACCAACCTAAATTGGTTGCGATGTATGTCGATAAGCCACTGAAAGGCGTTGAGTGTATCCAGACGCTTTCACGCTTAAATCGTACCTATAAAGGTAAAGATAAAACCTTTGTTCTCGATTTTGTGAATGATCCAGAAGAAGTTTTGAAAGAGTTTAAAGTTTATTTTGAAACCGCTGAGCTGGCTGGAGTATCCGATCCAAATATCGTCTATGAGCTAATGAAGAAGCTCGATAAGGTCGGGATTTATCAGTGGCGTGAAGTTGAAGCGTTTGTTGAAACCTATAATGATAAACAAGCGAATCAAGCTAAGTTGGCTAACTTGTGTAAACCAGCCGTTGACCGCTTCTCGGTGCGTTATAAAGAAGCAACTCAGGTACTGCAATCGGCACAGGCTGAGCTGACTAAAGCCAAGATTGATCGTAATGATAAAGCCATTAAGTTTGCTGAAAACAGCGTCAAACACGCTAAAGAAGCAAGAGATATTCTGGAAGTGTTTAAGAAGGATTTAATTTCATTCTATCGCTACTATGAGTTTACTTCTCAGATAGTCAATTTTGAAGATTACGAGCTTGAAAAGCTGAGTATCTTCGCTAAACATCTCCACCCACTATTACGCTTAGATATCGTGGAAGACGATGTAGATCTGTCAGATGTGGTAATGACCCATTATCGACTTCACGAGCAACGAGAAGCTGACTTAGTTTTGGGTAATAAAGTTGGTGAGCCAGAACAGAAGTACCAAATACCACCAAGCAAAGAAGGTTCTGGAGCAGCACCCAAAGATCCAAAAACTGAACTTCTGAACGAGATCATCGAACGAATGAACGATTTGTTTATTGAAGATGGTTTATCTGAAAATGATATGCTCAATTATGCCAATACCATTGCAGGTAAAATCTCAGAAAATGACACTGTGATGGATCAGCTTCGCAGCAACACCAAAGAACAAGCAATGCTGGGTGAGTTCCCTAACTCAATCAATAATGCCGTTATTGAAAGTATGGATGTGCATAACGACATGGCGATGAAACTACTGTCCAATGAAGCGGTAGCGAAAGGCTTTGCTGGATTGATGTTTGATGTGTTGATGAAGGGTTTGGGTAAGCAAGCAAATTTAGGTGGAAATTAAAATGTCGAAACATAAGATGGGATGGCAGCCAACGCCAACTAAACCTTCAACTGCATTTAAGAACAAAATTTCAGCTGAAGCAGCGCCATTTATAGAAGAACTTAAACTGAAATGTGTATTGCCAGAGAATGTAAATGATCAATTTAATTATCTGATTGATATTTATGGTCGCTGGCGTGGTAGATACTTTTATTTTTGTGGAAAATACCACTCACCTGGCCCTAATGCCATCAGCCCTGAGTTTGAAACTAAGTTTGCTCGCTTAGAGTATATGGGCGAAGACAACTTTAATCTTGCTTATATGCGACACACAGGGCAATGGTTCGAATTGTTTCAAGAGCAAACCCTTGAGCAGTGTTTTGCAGAAATGAAAAATCTTCCTCATTTTATGCCTTGATCAAAACAGAGAATCATAGATATGCAAGAATATATTATTCATGAGTGTGAAGCTATGCCAAAAAACGGTTGCGCTATCGAGGGGCGTCAAACTCCAAGTGATGCAAAAAGAATATGGCAGCTATTCGTTTATCATGAAGCTACCGAGGAAGATCTTGAAGAAAGCCATTATTTGGAGCAAGTTGGCGAATTTGTTTGGCAAGCAATTCTTGAAATTAACCACTGCCCGTATTGTGGATGTGAATTGACGCAAACTAAATCAGCATCTGAAAAACCTGAATTTAACTATCACGACTTTAGAAGCTGGTAATTTGATTTTCTATCGTTGAGCACTTAAATCACTTTCGTAATGATCAATGGTTAGGACACTTTTTATAACTGATTGAATTTACTGAGCTTAAAAATTTGAATCTAAAAACATGGATTCCTTAAAATTCAATGAGTTATTTTATTATAAACGGCGAAAGTTTAAAAACTGTCCGAAGTGTTGAATGATCACGATTGTCAATTTGTTTGGTCATTTTAAGCTTTTTCAAACTCGGCGTAGCCTCAGCCGCTACGCCCAACCTTTCCAGTTCACAAGCAAACTGCTCTCGCCAAACCTGCGGTAAACCTTTTCTAACATGTAAACGCCTACCATCAAAACCAAGATTTTTAATTGTCAGATGAACGTGCGGGCTGTTGGTGTCAGTATGTAAAGCAAAAACATATTGATGATTTTCTGAAAACGTATTTTTAGCGAATGAGCGCACTGCTTTTTTAACTGCTTTAGGTTCTGTGCCGTAGGGCATAGAAAGGATTAGATGGGTGCTGTGGCGAGTTCTGGTTCGTTGTTGGAAGTCTGACTCATTCCAGTCTTGGGCGAGTTGATGAATGGTATGTTGGTCTTGATAAACCAAGCCTGTTTCGTCTTCTAACTCTAGTTTTCCATTACGGCTGATATAGTCAAAGTGGTTTGCTGTATGGGCATTGTTGTAACCGAAACCACTGACTTTGACCATGACTTCAGGCGGCTTTTTTGTATAACGGCCACTGCCTTTAATGCGGTTCGATTTGGTTCTGACATCACCATTGAGTAAGCCAGAGATTGAGTCGTTTAATAGTTTGCTCATGATGTACTAGCCAATAGCGAAAAGGCTCTGGATACCAGTCTTCACTGGTATGACGCGCAAAAAGTTATTCATCATCACTCTCTAACTCCCAACGCTTGCAGTTTTTGTTGATAAGGTCATTCACCATGACTTTGTGCTTTTCGAATTTGGCATCGAGCACTTGTATCATTTCTCTGGTGAATTTGTCGCTATAGCGATAATCGATATTGAGCACACGGGCGATTTGGTTGAGGTTACGGCCAACGGCAGCGAGTTGACGATTAGATTCTCTAAGTGCTTTTATCTCACCTTCGGTTAATACAGGTATGCGAGTTAGATTTGCCATCACACAAGCTGTTGCCCAGCTGGTTCGGTAAATATAGCCTTCCTCTACTGCTTGAGTAGTGAGTTTTTGCATTTCGTGCTCTGAGAGCCGAATGGTGATTTTATTGCTTTTAGCTTCATGGAATTCATCGTTGCTGGCGATATCAGGCAGAACTTGGCTCATCATAAAACGCATCATGGCAGATTCCGTCATTCCGTTAGCCTGACAAAACTGTTGCCACTTTTGTTTATCTTCTTCACTGAGCTGCGTCTTTACCGTTTGTTTAACCATAAACCTTATTTTGATTGGTATTTACACGATAAATTCGTTATTTCACGTTTTCATTAAGATAACTAGGGCTTGAGAAGTTATGTCGTAAATATATTTTGAAATTGACACTATTGGTACCATTGGCTGGCAGCTTTGGGTCTATTCGCTGGCAGATGTGGGTCGGTTTGCTGGCAAGTTGCGAATCCTGCATTAGTAAATTAAGTGCTGTTTTTAGATTTTAGCGGTGCTTTCTCTTTCTGAAGTTCTACGAAGGAAAATTCGCCAAAATTAGTTTAAAGAAGCCTGATTCAACTAACGGTAGAGCAATATCACAGCTAAAATATTCGAATTTTAAAAAAACTCGATTTCGATCATTTGAGTTTTCGTGGTGTTTTCTATACAGTAGTTAAGTTCCTATTCTGGATTATTTATATGGATATAAATCAAATTTACAAATCTACTTGCCATTGTGGTGCCATTGAGTTGTCACTTTTCCTTCCCAAGGGTTTAGAAAATTTACGGAGGTGTAATTGCTCAATGTGTAGCCGAAGAGGTGCAATAGTTGCCTCTGTTCCACTTGCAAATTTGAAGTTAGTCAAAGGCATAGAATCACTCAGCTTATATCAATTTAATACACATACTGCTAAGCATTATTTTTGTTCTCAATGTGGTATTTATACACACCATCAGCGCCGTTCATACCCAGAGTTTTATGGCGTAAATGTAGCGTGTATTGAAGGAATAAAACCTTATGAGTTAGGCGAAATTCAAGTCGTCGATGGCATTAATCACCCTAGAGACAATGACAGTTAGAAGCAACCAATGAGAGTGATTTTATTGTTATTGATTTTCACGCTTGCAGGCTGCGCAAATAACTTCCGTCAAGAAGCGTTTTTTTGTTTTGCCTCTGAAAATAAAGCAAGAGACACAGCGAATTACTTAATCGATAATGGCTTTTATCAGAGAGTTCGTTTCTTAATCGATGGGGAAACAGCATCCATTCAAGGCTTAGGGTTTATGTGGGCAGGCTTTAATCATTCAGATAGTTGTGACGCTAATGAATTTCCCTTAAAAATTATTTACGAGCCTGATCAAACACCAGCCTTTGACCGCAATCAAGTTATTCCAATGGCTAAACTGACTTATTCTGCAATGCTAAGAGAACGAGGGAGATCCAATTGAATTTAAATCAAATTACTTTGCCCGTTAGCGATATGCCTAAGGCTGTTGAGTTTTATTTACTACTTGGTTTTACAACACTTCGGACAGTTTTTAAACTTTCGCCGTTTACAATAAAATAACTCATTGAATTTTAAGGAATCCATGTTTTTAGATTCAAATTTTTAAGCTCAGTAAATTCAATCAGTTATAAAAAGTGTCCTAACCATTGGTTTTACGCAAATTGTCGATACACCACATTATGTTCGTTTTGAATGCCCTGAAGGTGATGCTACTTTTTCATTATCTCTTGAAGATGAAAGTTTTGACAGTGGTACTGTCATTTACTTTGAACATGAAAAGCTTGATGAGTGGGTAAGTTCTCTTAAAGCTAAAGGGGTTGAGTTTGAGCAATTGCCTAAGCTCGAAAGGTATTTATGGAAAGAAGCCGTACTCCACGATCCATCTGGAAATAAAATTAAATTATATTGGGCTGGTGAAAATAGATTAAACCCGCCTTGGCGAGTAAATAAAACTATTTGACTTGTGTGGCTTTGTAACCCCAGAAAAGCATTAAGCCACATAGCAACCAAATAACTCCAATAACTATTATGTTGTCACTGACCAATTCAGGCTTTCTAATCCAAAGTTGAAGCGGTAATAAACCTCTAATAACAAAAAGCGTCGAAAGGGTTAATACTACAGGTCTGAGCAATGGCAGTCGACGAACGATCCCTGCGGCTGATAAAGCGTATAAACCGATTACAATGAATATTGTTGATGCAACGATTGCCCCTACCGGAGCTACCCAAGTCCCAGCCCTTGCTGACTCGACAATGAATTCTGGTGCCATTTGAACTGAGTAGCACTGCTCACCGAAATAAATACAAGATGTTTTAGCAATAGCTACGGCAAAAGCCGTTATGGATACAATGACTAGAGCGAGTTTTCCGTAACGCATTATGGTAAATCCTTTTTAACACCAAGCCGTCTTTATCATTGCTTATGCAAAAAAAAGGTCACGTCTTCACTGTGACCTTGAGGATAAATCAATTTCACAATTTTATATCGGCCTTGTGTTTTTCCTGATAAATGCACTTCGAATGACTCAGTTTCACCTTGAGGGAAAACGCTTGTGCGATATAACTCAACCGCCAGCTTTGATGGAATTTTTAACTGTATTAAATCATCATATATCTGGTAATTTATCCTTGATTTAGGATAAACCAAGTACGAGACAGTTCCTTGAGAATATGGTTCTAACTTCATTCTTACTTCATGAAGTTTACTTCCATTTATCGTTAATCCTTTCACTTTCTCTACTCCTCATCTTCCCAATCTGGATATTGCTCTGGCTTCTCACCGACAATCTTGATGATATTTGGGTAACTCATGCCCTTCTCTGCGGCTTTAGCTTTATGACGAGTTCTTTTCACTTTAAAGACCCAGCTGTCTCCAAAATCAAAAAAGTAAAAAAGGTTTTCTTTTGGTTCTAATGGGAAAACATCAAGCAGCTTTGTCTCATCAATGCTCATGACATTATCATGGAAGGAAAACTCTTCATCACAGTAAACAACATTGCGTTTACCGTATGGGTTTCTTGCGGTAAAAAATTCATACATGTGATCATTATCAAACTCGATTATTTTCTGAATATGCAAATGCAGTTCATCCAGCGTTATCGACTCATCGATTTCAAAAACACATTTAAATTCGTCATCAAAAAACGGATTTGCAAGACATTCTAATTCAAGGGTAATGACCACAATGTCACCTCATATTCATCTAGATTAGCGATAGGCCTAATGATAACGGTTATTAAGTCTCTGAACATGTGTTTCAGTAAAAATTTTTAGAAACCTATTCTGCATTCATACTGATACCACCGCCAATATCAAAGCTTTGATATTAACCAAACCTGAATTTTCAGTTAACGACACGGATACAAACTACGGTTTACCTTGAGCTACTCATTTGAAATTGTTTAATTATTTAATAATCATTTTAATTCTTTCGTGAAGTTAAAACCTATGGTCGAAGATAACCAGTTGTTTGTGCCAACCCTAAACCAACAAGGCTATGCTACTGTTACAATTGATCCATTCTCAAAAAAGTTCACTGAATATGCTGATGGCACATTTTTAGAAATTGGAGCAGCTTTTGGTTACACCACACTTAAAGCGTTAGAAAATGGTGCGACTGTTATTGCTAATTATATGGACGACAGACATCTAAAAGCTCTATCTGAAACAGCTAAAGAAAAAGGCCTAAGCAAATTACAAACGATTACAGCTCAGTTTCCTATTGGGCCTGATTTCGACGCTAAATCATTCAGAAAAATTTTAATCTGCCGCGTCCTTCACTTTTTCAGTGGTGAGAACATAAAACAAGCACTTAAAAAAGCACATAACTGGCTAGAGGTTGGAGGTGAATTATATGTGGTATGTGAAACAACCTTCTTAACAAACTGGCAGAAGTTTATCCCTGAATACGAGAACCGAAAAAGAGCAGGCGAACCATTCCCCGGTGAAATTAACAATCCTAAATTTTGGGAAAATACATGGTCAGATAATTTACCAGAGTTTGTTCATTGGCTTGATGTTGACACGCTCAGTAATTTATTTACTGAAACTGGTTTTGAGATTGTTGAAGTTGATTACATCAACCGAGCTGGCCAATTTCCTTCAAGCTTACTACTTGATGGGCGTGAAAGTGTAGGCATCATAGGTAGGAGAGTAAAATAATGTCTGAAGATGACGGCTTATTCAACAAACTTAAGAATCTGTGGAAATCTTTTAAAGATGACTATCAAACACCCTACAGGCTGATCGAAATCGAACATAAAAAACGTGAAAAGTTTGCAGTGATCGGTCTGAGATATTCCCATATGGTTTTTAAAAAGAAACTCCAAGAGGCCGTACTAGATGACGAATTACTTGAAGGATTATCGCCTCAAGATATTCGCAGTTTATCAATGTACGCCATGTTCTGCTGCACTCAGGATCAGTATGAACTGGTTTCAATCGATTATGTAGACTCAGAAAAAGTAGTCTTTGCAATTAAGGATAAGTTGGCGGATAGAGTTTTAAAATTAACGCAAGAAGAACTGAATAACAGCCCCAATATCATCAATCATTTTAAACGTAATGAACTTTATAAAGTCGGTGTAGTATGTGGCAGCAAACTGAACAACTAAATTACACATTTAAATTCCACAAGCTTTCAATTTTATTGGCTTTTTACATTGTATTGTTATGTTTAACAGTATGATTTTCCAATAGCTTCATTAGTATTCAAGGGATCACATTACCCGGTGGAATTTTGGTTTTCCAATTACATTTATCATTTGTGATATTGTCAGTGAGGTTTATGGTTATTCAACTGCTAAAGCATTCATCTGGATCGGTATTATTGCCGAATTGGTCTTTTCAAATTTATCGCTCTTTATTAATGAACTACCCCGCCGCAAGCAGCGGGGTATCAATCTAGAACATCTCTAACTGATGAACATTATGGAGCTTCTTATATTCATTCCCTTGATTCTTAACATAATTGGCAATCATTTGTTCAT
>NZ_JAFEUN010000096.1 GCF_016900895.1 Parashewanella hymeniacidonis | reverse complement strand
TACAACTCAATGAATGATATCAACAGCATGACATGATGATTAGATCGGTCAAATGATCGTGAAAAATAGTGAGTTGAGTGCAGGTATTTTGTTCATTTAACTTTCAGAGTGCTGAATAGTTACTTCTTACTTTCATAAGCTTAAAAAGTTATTTAGCGTTCAACTGAGTTTTTTAGGTTCAATAAGAATAAGAGTGAAAGCAATCAGAACAAATCGAGGTAATGGTCTAAGAACTGCTATGGGAGATAAATATTTATATGGAAAACTCAAGGCCCGGTTAAATATTATCATTCAGGGTTTCCTGTAGAAAACGACATAATAGGAATTTATAATGTGACTTATCCCCAAAGAGATAAAGAGGCTGAGACATTAATTGGTACTGTTACCTTAGTGTCGCATATGGAACCACATGTTCAGGATTAGAATAATGGAGCTTTAAAACTTGTACCCATTGATGGACCTAGACATTAAAAAATTTGCTATGTACAAAAGGAGCTGTACATAGCAAATAGGTTCATGAAAATAATCTATCCTCTAGTGTTTTACCTCTTGCAATTGACTTGTATTTCCAGTCATTTTCTGCGAGCAATTGCATAATCTCAATTTCGTATTGATAATTATTATTGTCAGAGCAATGAATACCGAGCTCATTATTTGAAATGGCCTCAACACGGTTGATTCCTGAGAGTGAATTTAGCTTTGAAATCAGTTCGCCCATATCGACATTTTGTAGTGATAAAGAAATATAGCTAGTTTCATGGCTTTCTTCAGTCAAGGTCAATGATTGTTTAAGCTTTCCATGTTCCAGATAGAGCACTCGATCACAAAGCTTTTCAAGTTCATCAAGATTATGAGAACTGACAATAAAGTTAGTATTATTTTGTTGTTCTTGGATGATAGAGCGAATTTTCTTAGCATTAGCAGGATCGATACCCGCTGTAGGTTCATCTAACAATACAATTTGAGGGTTGCCAATTAAAGATTGAGCAATAGAAACTCGTTTTCCCATACCATGGCTAAGTGCAGTCGGTTTTTCTCGTATCACATCAGTCAAATCGACCATCTCCAACACTCTTTCTGCTTCAATCTGAGCTTGATGTTTCGAAAGCCCTTGCAATTGCCCAATGAATATAAATTGCTTACGGATTTCAATGGCTGGATCGAGCAAAGAATCTTGCGGCAATGCACTTAGTTTTCCTAGATTTTTGGTCGATGAGACGCAATCACCTAGGATCTTTAAGTCACCGAGAGTTGGCGAAATAAAGCCGCAAAGTAAATTAAAGAGTGTCGTCTTTCCTGCACCATTTGGACCAACAAGAGCAACAGGTTGCCCTGATTCAATTTTAAAACTCACATTATCGAGTGCTAATTTATCACCGTACTGTTTTGTAAGGCCATTACATTGAATGAGACTCATAGCGCTCTCCTTTGCATATAAAGACACCCAAGTGTTAATAACACAACAGTCTGAAAGATTGGGATGAGCGATTGATGTAAAACACTAATACCACTACTGTTCAACATTGTTGGAATTTGTACTCCAGGTTTTGCTAATTCCAGTAAAGAAATTTGTGGAACATAGAAACTCAGGATTCCAATCACAATTGTTAGCACTACCCAGTAAAAAACAGCGAGCATCGAAGCTTGCCTAGCACCATTCGCATAAAGAGAAAGTAAAGACATCAAAGCGGTGTAAGGAAGTAAATTTATAAAAAGTGCAAGCCAAACTAAAGATGCGGTAATAAAGACATCGCTGAAAGAAGTTGCTTGGTTAAAAATAATCAGACCAATAGTCGCAATAATGGAAATCAAGATGAGTAAGCCTTGAATGATCATTTGCGCTAAGAAACGGCCAAAAAACAAGCTGCTTCTGTTAGTTCTCAGCAAGAAAAACCTTAGGGTTCCACGTTGTCTATCCGATGAAAACTGATCGGCAGTAATGATTAAGCTAAACATCGGAAAAAGGTACAGAGCAAAAAACCAATAAACCGCAAATTCAGGCGTATCCCAATTGAGAAGTTCAGCAGCGTTAGATGCATGTGCAAAACTATAGACAAATTCTTTAAAGCCTTGAATAGACATTAGCTCGACAGCACTTTTTACTGGATAAGCTAAAATAAGTAACCAGACTAAAGTAAAACAGACAAGAGAGATAATACCTCGTTTTTGAAGCAACACTTTTTGGGTATCATAACTTGCTATGTGTAATAAATTACGCCAAAAATTAAATGGCTGAGTTTGTGTCACAATACATTCCTTGTGCATCTATAATTAGATACACCTTACCTACTTATCTGGATAAGTAGCAAGCAGTAATTTATGGTGGTATGACTATGAATCGTAACTGGTTATTATTTGTTCTTTTTTTGCTTTTAGCTGCTTGTTCATCAACAGCGCCGATCAATAACAGTGAGTGCGCACCGCTTTCAAAAGTGGACTTCTCTAAACAACCTAAAGACATTATGTCGGACTTAAACACCTGCATGAATGCTAAGAAGTTTAAACAAGCTGCAGAGCATTTTTACGCATTAGCAAGTAAGAGCGCTGGTGAGAAAGTAACGAACAATCCATCTGATGAATTGCGTGAGCTGCAAAATGTGATTAGGAAAAAACACCCACAAGCAGCTGTTGATGCACTTGATAATGAAATTAAGAAAATTCATAAAGATAATGCAGAATTGTGCGCCCGAATGAACTTGTTTGGTAATGATGATTATCAGAAAGCGATATCAAACAGCAGCGATAAGACCCTCATTGACAAGATTAATAAAACATTCGATAAAGATGATCAGTGGAGAACGTCCTTTAAAAATCTACTCGACTGCAATTAGGTAAAAAAACAACTGGACGTTTAGGTGTTTGGATGGCTAAAATTGGTTTATGATTAATCATTAAGATCTTTATATGCCAGTTCGTATTCCTGACCGCTTACCTGCGACACAAGTACTTGCGTCTGAGAATATTTTTGTCATGTCTGAATCACGGGCTATGCATCAAGATATTCGATCTTTAAAAATCCTTATTCTTAATTTAATGCCTAACAAAATTGAAACAGAAACACAGTTACTTAGGTTATTGGGAAATACACCGTTACAAGTAGAAGTCGATTTTTTACGAATCCATAACCGTGAATCAAGACACACACCAATAGAACATATGGAGTCGTTTTATTCTAACTTTTCACAAATAAAAAATAATAAATATGATGGGATGTTATTCACAGGTGCACCTTTAGGGAAGCTCGACTTTGAGAGTGTGCAATATTGGGCATGTATTAAAGAGGTAATGGATTGGTCACAACAGAATGTAACGTCTGTCATGTTTTTTTGTTGGGCTGCACACGCTGCATTATTTCATCTGTATGGCGTGAAGAGAAAAATACTTGAAGAGAAGCGAGTAGGTGTATTTATACATAAAACCTTAAAACAACATGAACCGCTAATGCGTGGCTTTGATGAAGAGTTTTATGTTCCACACTCTAGGAGTGCTGAAGTTGATATCAACAATATTTACGATAATTCCAATCTTTGTTTGTTAGCAAGTTCAGATACAGCGGGTGCGTATTTAGTTTCGAGTAAAAGTAAAAGAAATATTTTTGTTTTTGGACACCCTGAGTATCAAAAGAATACGCTCAAAGATGAATATTTAAGAGATACAGCCAAGGGGGAGCAAATTCCTTTTCCGCAAGGGTACTTTCCGGATGACAACATTGAATGCGAGCCAAAAGTAAATTGGTCTGGGCATGGAAATTTACTTATGAGTAATTGGTTGAATTATTACGTTTATCAAATGACGCCATATAAATTGTAAGTTTTCCGTTTACACTTATTTTAGGTATAATACTAATTATTCGCCTTTTTCAGATCGAAAGAAACGATCGGGATCGATTGATTGCAATTTATTTAAGCGTTGATTGCTTGTTTACAGGCCATTGCTTAGGTAAAATTCCGCTTCCGTTAATTTCAATGCGATGATTTGAAAAAGCACCAAATTGCTTTGTGTGATGTGTGTGTGAAATTTTTCTTTGACTCAAGCGTTATCAAACTATAATATGCGCGCCTTATGCAAACAGTAAAGATACCGGTTTCAATCGATCCGCTACGTGCTGCTCAAAGCTGTCTTGATTTTCAAGGAACAGTTCTGGGAAAGCAGTTAAAACGATTGAATGAACTATGTGCCGGCGACTGTTCCAATGTATCAGTGTCATTGGAATGTGGTGTCGATATACAGGGGATAGTCTACCTGAAAGGGAAGGCTGTGACGGAGCTCACTCTGGAATGTCAACGCTGCATGACACCTTATAATACAGAGGTTACGGTCGACTTTTGTTTTAGTCCTTGTAAGACTCAAGCAGAAATCGATGAGCTCCCGGAAGCGTATGACCCGATTGAGTGCAACGAAATTGGCGAAATACGGTTACATCAATTGATCGAAGATGAATTGATAACTGCCATGCCTCTCATTCCTATGCATGATGATAAATCATGTCATCAAGGTTCGAAGGATGTGGTTGTAGGCGAGATTAAGGTAGTCCAAGAAGAGGAAAAACCGAATCCGTTTGCAGTGTTAGAAAAACTGAAGAGCAAGTAATCTAGGAGACAGGCAATGGCTGTACAAAAGAATAAAAAATCACGTTCAAAGCGCGGTATGCGTCGTTCACATGATGCATTGGGCACAGCTCAATTATCAACTGACGCTACTACAGGTGAACTACACCTACGTCACAACGTGACTGCTGACGGTTTCTACCGTGGCAAAAAAGTTGTTAACAAGTAATTAGTTGATAACTTATGACTAATCTGACGCTTGCGTTAGATGCTATGGGGGGCGATTTCGGCCCTCAAGTCACAGTGCCTGCCGCAGTGCGGGCATTGCGGCAAAATCCTTCTTTAAAACTCATTTTAGTTGGTGAAACTGCTAAAATAGAGCCCTATCTTGATAAATCATCTACGCTCGCTTCACAAATAGAAATTCTGCACACTGATGAAATTGTCACTATGTCAGACAGGCCTGCTCAAGCTTTACGAACTCGTAAAAAAAGCTCAATGCGTTTGGCGATTGATTTAGTTCGAGATAAAAAAGCCGATGCTTGTATCAGTGCAGGTAATACTGGTGCACTAATGGCAATGTCAAAGGTAGTATTAAAAACCTTGCCTGGGATTGACCGCCCCGCATTGATTGGCCGTCTTCCTACATCCCTAAATAAACCTGTTTATGTTTTAGATCTTGGCGCTAATGTTTCATGCTGCTCCGAGACATTATTTCAATTTGCAGTAATGGGTTCTGTAGTGTGTGAAACCGTTGAAAATAAAACTCACCCACAAGTTTCACTGTTAAATGTCGGTATTGAGGAAGTCAAGGGAAATGATCAGGTCCAGCAAGCCGGTTTATTGTTGCAACAATCAGCGCAAGTAAACTATTCAGGTTTTGTTGAAGGTCATGATATGTACTCTGGCAGTACAGACGTCATCGTTTGCGACGGCTTTGTTGGTAATATCACATTAAAAACTTCAGAAGGAATAGCTAAATTATTAGTCAGTCGTTTAAGACAGGGACTAACCAAAGGGTTATTCGTTCGAATTCTCTCCAAGTTTCTAAGCTCACGAATCCATTCTGTCTTTAATCAAATGAACCCCGACCACTACAATGGTGCAAGTCTGGTAGGATTGCGTGGTGTTGTTGTTAAAAGCCACGGCAATGCTGATGAAACTGCTTACTTAAATGCAATTAATTTAGCTGTCACCGAGGCTCATCGTCGACTTCCAGAACTGATCAATGATAGATTGGAGTCGATTCTTTTAGACATTAATAGTTAGTTTCTATTTATATGCATACAAAAATTCTTGGTACTGGTAGTTATCTACCCGTACAGGTGCGTAGTAATCAAGATCTTGAGCAGATGGTTGAAACCTCAGATCAATGGATTATTGAACGCACAGGTATCTCCGAAAGACGAATCGCAGCAACCGATGAATCCGTTGCAACTATGGGTTATCAAGCTGGGCTTAAAGCACTCGAAATGGCAGGTATGTCGGCAGAAGATATTGATATGATCATCTGTGGTACTACAAGTGGTGAGAATGCTTTTCCTGCTTCAGCGTGTGAAGTTCAAGCCATGTTAGGCTTGCACACCATTCCCGCATTTGATGTAGCGGCTGCATGTTCTGGTTTCGTTTACTCTCTCTCAATCGCTGACCAATTTATCAAGGGTGGGACTTATAAAAACATCCTCGTGATTGGTGCAGATGTATTATCTCGTTTTTGTGAACCAGAAGATCGTTCAACCATTATCTTATTTGGTGATGGGGCTGGTGCTGCTGTTGTTGGTGCATCAGAAGAACAAGGTATCATCAATACTCACATCTATGCGGATGGTCGCCAAGGTGATCTTCTTAAATGCGCTTTTCCTGCTCGTCCACACGAAACAGAAAAAGCATTAAACTACATGACAATGAAAGGTAATGACGTATTTAAGGTTGCCGTAACAAAGTTATCTCATGTAGTACAAGAGACATTACGACTGAATAATATTGAAAAATCAGATATTGATTGGTTAGTACCACATCAAGCAAACTTCCGAATTATCAACGCCACTGCTAAGAAGTTGGGTATGAGCCTAGATAAGGTTGTACTTACTCTTGCAAAGCACGGAAACACATCAGCTGCATCAGTACCGATTGCGTTAGATGAAGCTGTGCGTGACGGGCGAATTAAGCGTGGTCAAACTCTGCTTTTAGAGGCTTTTGGCGCTGGATTTGCCTGGGGCAGTGCGCTGGTTAAGTTTTAATTTTCGATTTAACATCTTATAAAAATAATTAGAGGAAATCGCCATGTCTAAAACGGCATTTGTTTTCCCTGGGCAAGGCTCTCAAGCGGTTGGCATGTTAGCTGACCTAGCAGAGCAGTACCCAGTTGTTTCTGAAACCTTTTCTCAAGCAACCGAAGCATTGGGTTATGATCTTTGGAATCTTGTACAAGACGGCCCGGCAGAAGACTTGAACCAAACGGATCGCACTCAACCTGCATTACTTGCAGCAAGTGTTGCGATTTGGCGCGCTTATGCTGCTTCAGGTAAGGAACTTCCGCAAGTTGTCGCAGGTCATAGTTTAGGTGAATATTCAGCATTAGTTTGTGCTGGAATTCTAGATTTCGTTGAAGCGATTAAATTAGTTGAACTACGTGGTCAACTTATGCAACAAGCCGTTCCAGCGGGTACAGGTGCTATGTATGCAGTTATCGGCTTAGCTGATGACGCTATCGCAAAAGCTTGCGAGGAGTCAGCTCAAGGTGATGTAGTTAGCCCGGTTAACTATAACTCCCCTGGACAAGTTGTCATTGCTGGTGAGAAGAACGCCGTTGAAAGAGCAGCTGTAGCTTGTAAAGAAGCGGGCGCAAAGATGACAGTTGCATTACCCGTTAGTGTGCCTTCCCATTGTGCGTTAATGAAACCTGCTGCTGATAAGCTTTCTGAAGCACTTGAAACCGTTAAGTTTAACGCTCCAAGCATTGAGCTAATTAATAACGTTGATGTTGCCTCACCAACAGACCCTGCTTTAATTAAAGATGCATTAGTTCGTCAGCTGTATTGTCCAGTTCGCTGGAGTGAAACCGTTTCTAAGATGGCTGACATGGGCGTTGAAAGCTTATATGAGTTTGGTCCAGGAAAAGTACTTACAGGGCTGACAAAACGAATTAATAAATCAATTACAGCGAAAGCTGTAAATGATTCTGCTTCAATGGCAGCTCTCACAGAATAAGGAATCCCAAATGAGTATTACTCTCAATCTTGACGGTAAAGTTGCATTAGTTACAGGTGCAAGCCGTGGTATTGGACGTGCAATCGCTGAAACATTAGTTGAAGCTGGTGCCAAAGTTATCGGTACAGCCACTAGCGAACGTGGTGCAGCAGCAATCCAAGATTACTTAGGTGACGCAGGATTCGGCCTAGTGTTAAATGTGACTGATTCAGAATCTGTTACAAATATGTTCTCCCAGATCAAAGAAAAAACGGGTGACATAGATATCCTTGTAAATAATGCTGGTATCACCCGTGATAACTTACTGATGCGTATGAAAGATGATGAGTGGGGCGATATTATCGACACTAACTTGAATTCTTTGTTCCGTCTTTCTAAGCCCGTTTTACGTGCAATGATGAAAAAACGTGCTGGACGTATCATTAATATTGGTTCGGTTGTGGGTACAATGGGTAACCCTGGACAATCTAACTATTGCGCAGCAAAAGCAGGTTTGATAGGTTTTACGAAATCTCTTGCTAAAGAAGTTGGCTCAAGACAGATCACAGTTAATGCGATCGCTCCAGGGTTTATCCAAACGGATATGACTGATGAGTTGACGGAAGAACAACAAAAAGCGATTATGTCTCAAGTTCCAATGGAGCGTCTAGGACAAGCGCAAGAAATTGCCAACGCTGTATTGTTTTTAGCTTCAGACTCAGCTGCTTACATCACAGGGGAAACCTTGCATGTAAACGGCGGCATGTATATGGTTTAACCGAGTTTCAACAGGGAACTTTGATTTATTGAGTGGCGATAAGTTACGCATTTTCTTCTACTTCGTGGTTAGACCACGAAATCGGGGGTTGCAATGTTAGCTGAATCGAATAAACTACTCCCAATCTTACGCAAGTGCGTAATTTGAATAGGAAAGAAAACTAATGAGCAACATCGAAGAACGTGTAAAGAAAATCATCATTGAGCAACTAGGCGTTAAAGAAGAAGACGTAAAGCCAGCAGCATCTTTCGTTGATGACTTAGGTGCAGATTCTCTAGACACAGTTGAGTTGGTTATGGCTCTAGAAGAAGAGTTTGATACCGAGATCCCTGATGAAGAAGCTGAAAAGATCACAACTGTTCAAGCAGCGATCGATTACGTTTCTGCGAATCAGTAATACTGAATTCTAGAAGACAGGCGGCATTTATGCCGCCTGTCTTTGTTTTAGGCCTCCGAAAACCTTTCTGGTTTTACCAGTTTTATTCTTCCATTCTTTTGCTTTTCGGTCGCCAATGTTTAGAGGAAAATATTGTGACTAAACGTCGTGTTGTAATTACAGGTTTAGGACTTGTAACTCCAGTTGGTAATACCGTTGATAGTACATGGAAAGCTTTGCTATCAGGACAAAGTGGTATTGCACCGATTACTTCTTTTGACGCAAGCGGTTTGATGACTCGTTTTAGTGGAAGTGTAAAAGACTTCGATATTGAAACATACCTATCTAAGAAAGATGCTCGTAAAATGGATAAGTTTATCCAATATGGCATGGCGGCAAGCATTCAAGCCTTTGAAGATTCAGGCTTAGATATGGACAAAGAAAACCCTAGTCGTGTTGGTACTGCTATCGGTGCTGGCATGGGGGGCTTACCATTGATTGAGCAAAATCATTCAGCTATGTTGAAAGGTGGAGCTCGTAAGATCTCGCCATTTTTCGTACCGAGTACCATTATCAATATGATTGCAGGTCACGTATCCATTAAATACGGTATGAAAGGTCCTAACTTTGCTGTTACAACAGCTTGTACGACAGGCGTTCACAATATCGGTTTTGCTGCACGTACCATTGCTTATGGCGATGCAGATGTCATGGTTGCAGGTGGTGCTGAAGATGTAACATCTTCGATGGGCGTTGGTGGATTTGCAGCGGCAAAAGCACTGTCTACACGCAACGATGACCCAACTAAAGCGAGCCGCCCATGGGATAAAGACCGTGATGGCTTTGTTATTGGTGATGGTGCTGGTGTTATCATCATGGAAGAGTTTGAGCATGCTAAAGCTCGTGGCGCTAGGATTTACGCTGAGTTAGTTGGTTTTGGTATGAGCGGTGATGCTTTCCACATGACTTCACCTCCAGCTGATGGTGAAGGTGCAGCAGCAGCAATGGAAAATGCCATCAATGATGCACAATTACCAAAAGATCAAATTGGCTATATTAATGCACATGGTACTTCGACTCCTGCTGGTGATAAAGCAGAAGCAGCAGCAGTAAAATCTGTATTTGGTGATCATGCTTATAACCTGATGGTAAGTTCGACCAAGTCGATGACAGGGCATTTACTTGGTGCAGCAGGGGCTGTTGAAGCGATTTTTACTATTTTGGCTCTAAAAGATCAAATTGTACCGCCGACACTAAATCTAGATAATCCTGACGAAGGTTGTGATTTAGACTTTGTTCCACATAAAGCTAGAGAGGCAAAACTCGACTTTGCACTTTGTAACTCATTTGGCTTTGGTGGTACTAACGGTTCGTTACTTTTTAAAAAAGCCTAATATTATAAGTGTTTAAGACAGTAAAGCGATGTTCTTGAATGAAACATCGCTTTTTTATTCATTCAGAGAGACAGAGTTTCTTTCAATTAAATATGGTTGATAGCAATATTCAGAGGGCAAATTGCTAAACTCAGTATTTGAACCACTGATTGAAAGTGACAATAAAGCGGCATGTTTCGCCATTTGATCAATCGGGTATTTTAATGTTGTGAGCTTCGGCTGGCAGACTCGGGCAAATAACGCATCATCAAAGCCGATAATTGAAATATCTTCAGGAACACGAATCCCTTTTTCAGATAGTTTAGAAATTACGCCTACTGCCATTGCATCATTGTATGCAAATACTGCTGTAACTTTGTCTAAGTGTTCAATAAGTTTGTTTGCAGCCTCTTCTCCGCCGTCAAATGTTGGTGTAGCTTCAAAATAAAAATTTTTCGATGGCAAGGCATTTTCAAAACCTTTCTTTCGCAGAAGCGGATCATCAATTTCTAAGCAACTATTCACGATTGCTATTTGTTTATGTCCCTTATGAATCAAGTATTCTGCGGCTAACCGTCCTCCATATTCATTGTTTAGCCATATACAGCGTGATTGGAATTCAGCAATGAATCTATTAATGAGGACAAGTCCAGGTAACTCATTGAGGTAGGAAGAAAGTGTTTCATCACTCATTTTTTTAGAATGAACAACCATAGTGTCGCAATTTTGTGCAATAAGAGATTCGATAGCTTGTTGCTCCGAACGTTCATCTTGGCCGCCAATACTCAGGAGTAACTGCATATTTGTGAGACGAGTTATCTGTTCAACAGAAGAGGCGAGTTGGCCAAAGAAAGGATCACTGACGTCAGGAACGACCAATCCCAGAGTCGTGCATTTTTTAGATGCAAGAGCTCTAGCTACTGTATTGGGCCGGTAGTTAAGTTGCTGCATTGCGGACTTAACTTTACTTTGCGTTTCTTTATTAACCAAGCCTGAGTTATTCACCACTCTTGATACCGTAGCGGTAGATACTCCAGCTAATTTTGCAACGTCTTTAACAGTAGTCATATAGCCATAATTTTCTTTATCTTAACTTAAGTATCTTTTTTTAATGTGCAAATTGCAAGCTAAACTCCTTGATTCTACTTGATGTAAGCGTTTACACTGATTTTAGTAAAATGACTCATGGATATTGAAATGACAAACGCTTTTGACCCTACAGAGCATCCACATCGTCGCTATAACCCTTTATTAGGCGAGTGGGTTTTAGTCTCTCCTCATCGTGCTAAGCGTCCTTGGCAGGGGCAAGTTGAGACTCCAGATACTGAAGTCCGATCGGCTTATGACTCCGAATGTTTTTTATGTGCTGGTAATACTCGTATTAACGGTGAAATTAATGAAAACTATGAGTCTACTTATGTTTTTACGAATGATTTTGCAGCTTTAAAAACAGACTCACCTATCTTCAGTCAAGCCGACCCTCTATTTAAAATGGAAGTAGAGCAAGGTGAAAGTAGAGTCATTTGTTTTTCTCCTGATCACAGTAAAACCTTACCGCAAATGAGTGTACCTGCTATCACTGAAGTAATAACTACTTGGCAACAACAATATGAAGAACTTAGCGAAAAGTACTTATGGGTCCAGGTATTTGAGAATAAAGGTTCGATGATGGGGTGTTCTAACCCTCACCCACATGGGCAAGTATGGGCTCAAAATCATTTACCAACATTAGTGACTAAAAAACACAATGCTCAAAAAGCTTATTTTGAACAGCATGGCTCTAATTTGCTTAATGATTACGTTCAGAGGGAAATTGAAAACAAAGAGCGTGTTGTAGTTGAAAATAGCCATTGGCTCGTGGTTGTCCCATATTGGGCTCAATGGCCGTTTGAAGCCTTGGTTTTACCCAAGTTTCCCGTTAACCGAATGACAGACATTACTGGTGAAGCCAAACAAGCATTAGCGGATATCATTCAACAAATCACAATTAGATATGACAACCTGTTTAATTGCTCTTTCCCATATTCAATGGGTTGGCATGGTGCTCCCTTTGATAATAAAGAGCATCCAGAATGGACATTGCATGCGAGTTTTTTCCCTCCGCTTTTGAGAAGTGCTACTGTGCGTAAATTTATGGTCGGATACGAAATGATGGCGGAATCTCAGAGAGATTTAACGGCAGAGCAAGCTGCGCAACGATTGAGAGCATGCAGTAATAAACATTATACGGAACAATAGCAATGAATAACAAAGTTCAAGACTTATTTGAAGCCCGCTTTCAACGTATGCCTGATGTGATCTGTCATGCTCCAGGGAGAGTGAACATAATTGGTGATCACACCGATTATAATGATGGCTTTGTTTTACCCGCTGCAATCAATTTTGGGACTGATATCGCTGCAAGGAAGCGAGAAGACAATGAAGTCAAAGTCGTTGCCTATGACATAAACGAAGAGCTGGTTATATTCTCCCTGAATAATAATGAGTTTGATGCTCAGCACAGTTGGAGTAACTATGTTCGTGGTGTTTTAAAAATGCTACTCGTGGAGTTTCCCAAAATTAATGGCGCAGAGTTAATGGTTACGGGGAATGTACCTCAAGGGGCTGGTTTGAGTTCCTCTGCAAGCTTTGAAATTGCGATTATCAAAGTATTTTCAGAATTGTATGAATTACCTATAGATGGTGTTAAGGCGGCACTAATCGGCCAAGCCGCTGAAAATAATTTTGTTGGCTGTAGTTGCGGCATTATGGACCAACTGATATCAGCAATGGGAAAAGAAAACCATGCCATGCTATTAGATTGTCGTTCACTGACCTTTAAAGATGCGCCATTGCCAACGGGAATGGCCGTTTTAATCGTGAATTCTAACGTCAAGCGTGGACTTGTTGATAGTGAATATAACTTAAGGCATGAACAGTGTGAGAGTGTAGCAAAACACTTTAAGCGTAAAGCGTTGCGAGATGTATCATTTACTGAGCTTGAAGAGCAAAAAATTGCCCTAGACTCGACTTTATATCATCGTGCCCGGCATGTGATAACCGAGAATAATAGGACTCAGGAAGCATTAAAATGTTTACTTAATAGTGATGTTGCTCGCTTAAGTATACTAATGGCTGAATCTCATCAATCATTGAAAGATGACTTTGAAGTAACAACACCTGAAATGGATTTCTTAGCTGACATTCTAAACGAGAAGCTTGGAAGTGAGGGTGGTGCTCGTATGACTGGCGGTGGTTTTGGTGGTTGTGTGGTCGCAATTGTACCGGAACAACGTGCTGATGAATTGATTAAAGATGTAACTAAGGCATATCAAGATGAGTACAAATTATCTGCTTCATTTTACAGCTGTACGCTTACTTCTGGAGCATTTAGAAAACAGTTTTAATTAGTTAAAACTGTTAGGGGTTGTTGATCTTTGTTGATATTTTCAGCAAGTGTTGCTGACTCTGGACTTGAATTATACCCATGCTACCTGAAAATGCTCGATTTCAGCGAGAACGCACAACTTGTTAATCAAGGCGACGGTGTGCGGCAATAGTGAGCTTGAGCTATTGTTACCACTGGCAACGAAGAGTAACAAGCTGTGCAACTCGCACTGCGTGGACTGCTCAGCGCCAATTCTTCTTTGTTACATTAGCTCGAAAGAATCCCGATATTCCTTCGCTAATGCGCCTAAAAGAATTGGCGCTGAAAAAGTCCTGAAACATGCATCTTCAAGTATCATGGGTATAGAACAAGAAAAAGTAGCATCAAAAGAAAAAATAAATCACTCTTTAGTAAACTTTTATAGAAAACTGTCGATATAACAAGAAATAAAAGAGGCCGTAAACAGGTCTGATTAAGTAGTTATTTTTTGGGGTTTCATTCATGCCAACTTTGTTTTCATTCGGAATAAATTTATTTAACCGTCTTTGCTTTAAACGAAAGTTCTCTCTACTTGCAATCGTCACCCTTATTCCTTTAATGATTGGTGCATGTTGGATTGTTGAGCAACAGCTTCATGAGAGGGGAATACTGGTTAATAAATTAGACGGAAAACAGAAGATAGAGCAACTAAGGCCGCTACAAACTAAAATTTTAAACCTCAGAGATTCACTAAACGTTAATAAAGGTCAATTGCGTTCGACGCTTTCATTTTGGCAAATATCGTCTTTTAAGTATCCAAGAAGTCAAATTCAGTATATCGAACTTGAATCTGCAATTTCGACGTTTTCAGGTAGCACAGACGACATTACTCAGTTATCTAATTTACTTTCGGAGTTTAAAAAGGCGATAGCTGCAGAGAGTGGTTTAACCTTAGATTCAGATCCACAGGATTTTTATTTCGCTAATTTATATATCAACAGGATTCCTGATGTCATTGAGTTTAGCTCTTTAGACATACAAGTCGCTAAAAACATATTAACGGCTCAACGATTTACACCTGAAACCTATACTCAGTTAGTTGCAGTCAATAAGAGGTTGTCAGAGCTGTTATTACTGCAAGATAAGCAAGCCCAGAAATTGTCAGAAGTGTTAAGTCATAACTCAAATTGGTTGTCAGCGGCGAAAAAAGCTAAGCAGAGTACTCAAACATTAATAGAAAGAATCCAAAACAGCCTTATAGAACCAGACAGTTTCCAAATAACACTATCCGAATTTAACTCTTTAGTTCGTGTGCAACAAAAATCTATTTTTGAGCTGGACAAGCTTGCGAGTGATTTACTCAGCCAAAGCCTCAGAAGTAAGGTTGAGCTTCAGCAAAACCATATGTACTTTGTCGTATCTTTTGTTAGTTTTGTCGTTCTTTTAAGTCTCTATTTCTTTTTCTCAGCTTATAAGGCGATCAGTCAAAATATCGCATCTATTCACAAAGCAACTACGCTAGTCGCTGATGGTGATTTAACTGCCGATCTAGCCGTACAAGGTAAAGATGAGTTTAATGAAATTGCTGGCGCATTTAACCAAATGCTAGGAAATATGCGTGAATTGATCAGTGGTGTTCAAGAGCTGAGTCATGAAGTGGTTGATGCCAGCCAAAAAGTTCAGACGGCGACGATGGATGTTGAAACAAACCTAACGAATCAACAACAAGAAACGCACGTTGTAGCAACCGCAGTCAGTCAGCTTGCTGCTTCAGTGAATACGGTTGATCAAAACACACAACAAGCAACGAGTATTACCGTTTCAGCTCAGGAAGATGTAGATCAAGGACAGAAAGTAATTTTGAGTACAGTTGAAGGAATTAATCATATTGCGCAAGAAGTGCAAGCAGGAGCAGAAGCAATAAATCAATTAGCCCAACATGCTGATGATATTGGTAAGGTGGTTGATGTCATTCATGAAATTGCAGAACAAACAAATTTGCTAGCACTTAATGCCGCTATTGAAGCCGCTCGAGCTGGTGAACAAGGTAGAGGTTTTGCCGTTGTCGCAGATGAGGTGAGAACATTAGCAAGCAGAACTGCATCATCTACTGATGAAATTCGTCGCATGATTGAATTAGTGCAATCAGCTACGTCAAAAGCTGTAGAGACTATGAATTCAGGTTCAAAGCAAGCCAATGAGGGTGTTGAGCAAGCTAATGAAGTGAGTGAGACCATAGCAAACGTCACAAGACGAGTTTCAG
This sequence comes from Parashewanella hymeniacidonis, assembly GCF_016900895.1. Classification (GTDB taxonomy): domain Bacteria; phylum Pseudomonadota; class Gammaproteobacteria; order Enterobacterales; family Shewanellaceae; genus Parashewanella; species Parashewanella hymeniacidonis. The sequence goes on along the minus strand of NZ_JAFEUN010000096.1, from coordinate 1,687 downwards.
AAGTTGTGCAATTAAGTGCACAAATTGCAGATATTGTATCTGAACAACGTCAAGCGACAACTCAAGTTGATGAGAATACCCAAGCGATTGAAAGTGGTGCTACAGTAGCCCTTAAATCTGCACAATCAGCAAGTCAGGTAGGGAAATTATTAGCTATTGATGCGAAAAAACTCTCTGAGCAAATTAGTGGATTTAGGCTGTAGAATAATTGATTTCTTACTTCTAATTCCTTTGATTGTGAATCTCACTAAAAGAAAGTAATAAATAAAGATTAACTTGTCATTCATTTTCAGTTAATTTGAGTCAGATAAACTTAGAAGATAGACTCACTTTACTTATTGTACTCATTTAAATGATGAAAGTTGGAATTCGAAAAACGGCTTTAAGAATTAACACCAGTTTCTGGCCAATGAGTGAGGTCAGTCCACCACCTGAGTAATCCGCCATTTGTTGAAGGTTTCTCTGGACATGCGCAAGACAGAGTTGATGTTTTTCTGGGTTAATAAAATTGTAAGCCGCATAGTTATCGGTAATGACAATATTATCTTTGCAATCACCAAGTACAAACTTGGCACTTTCTTTACCTCTAGAGTATTGAACCGTTTGAAACACCGCATCTTCTGACGATATAAGCCAGCACCAGCGTGTTTCTTTTTCATCATTGCGGGAATGTGATGTTTCATCACAATGCACGTACAGCGCTTTATGAATGTGCTCTTTTAAACTTTGATGTGTTGGTGTGAGCATGGCGCTCACTTTCCCCTGAGCTTCTGAAATCGCCCCAGTTGAAAAAGTAACACCATATTGGTCAAGCAAAAGCTGCCGAGTTTGAGAGACGCTCAGATGGTACTTCCCTGCTAATACCGCAATATGCCCCATTAGACGAGAGCCTATTTGCCCTTTAGGCGAAGTTTCCGGTAACTCCCCTTTATAAGTGGCATTACAATATTGGCAGTGACCATGAAAAATTTGGTACTCGGTGATTTCCAAAGATACTTTAGGTAACAGTCATGTTATCGAGTATTGATAAAATTTCACTTGCATTTAATGCTGTTGATGAGTTTTATAACAATCGGCTAGAAGTCGCAGAACTTCTGTCAAGTGAACGTTCGCAAAATTCGTAATACTTTGTACGTGCGAATATACGAGCTATTTTAATAAAGGATGCTCATCAGGAAGCTGTTTAGTAATCCAAAGCACGAGCTTGTGTTTTATATTTAAGCCATCTTCTTTATCTTTCGCCAAAGGTTGGACGAGTTTATCTTGGACAAGTAAACGGTATATACATTCAACTTTTTCTCTTTCTGATGTGCCTTTTCCAAAAGAAGTAAACCCACGTTTTACCGCATAACCCTCGCCAATTTGAATAGCCAATTTCAGTAATTGTGGTTCATTTTTATGCTTCTTCATGCATACAGCTCCATTGGTTTCAGGGGAATTAATCGTTTCGTTTTAAAACTATTTGAATTTACCTAGAGTTTAATACTGACACAAAATATCACTTAACATCAATCCAGTAAGTCAAATTTTTAGAGATTGTTTTTAATGTCATTATATGGCTCTACACGGCAAGATCATTAAAATTGAACTTTTTTGAAGGTTTGTGATCAGATCAATCAAACTTAGCTACATGATAATGAAATGGAACCTTCTACTTTTTTACAGCACTTCGACAAAATCAATGATC
>NZ_JAFEUN010000095.1 GCF_016900895.1 Parashewanella hymeniacidonis | reverse complement strand
AACTCCACCAGCACCTTCATAAACGCAGTCACCGTCTCATAATGACCATTTTGCAGCGCCAGAAATAGTCCAGGTATTTCGTCACCATCTTTCGCTGCTGCCAGCGCTATGAACTTATCTTCTGATAACGTCCCTGCCTTCAGTAACTCCACCAGCACCTTCATAAACGCAGTCACCGTATCATGATGACCATTTTGCAGCGCCAAATATAGTCCAGGCGTTCCGTCACCATCTTTCCCCGCTGCCAGCTCTATGAACTTATCTTCTGATAACTTCCCTGCCTTCAGTAACTCCACCAGCACCTTCATAAACGCAGCCACCGTCTCATGCTGACCGTTTTGCTGCGCTAGACATAGTCCAGATGTTTCGTCACGTCTTTTTCCCGCTGCCAGCGCTATGAACTTATCTTCTGATAACTTCCCTGCCTTCAGTAACTCCGCCAGCACCTTCATAAACGCAGTCACCTTCTCATGCTGACCCTCTTGCAGCGCCAAATATAGTCCAGGCGTTCCGTCACCATCTTTCGCTGCTGCCAGCGCTATGAACTTATCTTCTGATAACGTCCCTTCCTTCAGTAACTCCGCCAGCACCTTCATAAACGCAGTCACTGTCTCATGCTGACCCTCTTGCAGCGCTAAATATAGTCCAGGCGTTCCGTCACCATCTTTCCCCGCTGCCAGCGCTATGAACTTATCTTCTGATAACTTCCCTTCCTTCAGTAACTCCACCAGCACCTTCATAAACGCAGCCACCGTCTCATGATGACCATTTTGCAGCGCCAGACATAGTCCAGGTGTTTCGTCACCATCTTTCCCCGCTGCCAGCGCTATGAACTTATCTGCTGATAACTTCCCTTCCTTCAGTAACTCCACCAGCACCTTCATAAACGCAGCCACCGTATCATGCTGACCGTTTTTCTGCGCTAGATGCACACACCTTTTTTTTTGAGAATCTGATAACTTTAAAAATTTATTATCAGTCAGACGTAATTCACGAAAGCATGCGGAGAAATCTGAAATAGTACGACCTTTTCCGAAGACAATATTAATATTGGCAAGCCACAACCCATCACGAGCGTACTTTTCATCTGTAATGTTAAGTAAAAGTTTACTCGTTATAGCTGCCTCATACAGAGTATTATCGTGACTCACGGACAGCCAGTTTGAACCATCAAACCCAATTTGAACCGCATGATTGATATAAGTAATAACCAATGAGAATGGCACGTCATGGGAACGCATCTCTTTAAGACTGCAGGTCAGTGATTTTCGATTGAAAGAGCATAAAAAAGCCTCAGCCACGCAAGGTCTGCACTTTTGGCGCTTATCATGAGGGGTATCTTTTTCAGCTTGTGTAAATGATAACAACTTTGCAGGTGCAGGAATATTTTGGTGACGTGGTAAACCTAATGCAACATATTGTGAAGCGCTTAAGGCGTTGCCTGAATAAACGACCACACCTTCAAAAAAAGCCTTAAGGTCGTCTTCCTCACCGCTAGGAAGCGTCTTGATTCTGGCGTTATACGTTGCCCCATCAAATCTTATCACCGCCTGCGCAGCCATAACCGCAAGTCCGTAGCACACCCCGTTATCCACAGACGGATAACCGAAACCATTCATAATGGATAGAACTTTCGATGCCATAGAATTCATTGAGATTTGGAAGAGCCAGTATTTTTAAAATACTGGCAGACAATGCTAAAAACGAGTTAAAAATCGTTAACGCTCTTGACTTTTTCAGGAGTTATAGCAGGCTGAGCCTTGGCATAAATGCCTTCTCAGCTTAAAAATCAGCCTTAATTCACCCCTATAATTGGCCTTTAAAAGACCTCAAAATCGCAGATTCTGAGCCACGTTTTAACCCTCATTCACCATAAAATTTCTCCTTTAGATTTTTCCAAAAATGAACTACCCCGCCGCAAGCAGCGGGGTATCAATCTAGAACATCTCTAACTGATGATCATTATGGAGCTTCTTATATTCATTCACTTGATTCTTAACATAATTAGCAATCATTTGTTCATCTCCATGTTTACCAACTGTGCTAGCAAAATATGGTTCTGTCGCATCTTTGCAGCCTAAAAAACACTCAAACAGATATTTTGATGTCACACAACTTTTGCTTTTTGAAGTCACATTCTGCAAGCCTAAAAAATAATCTGAACCTAAAGTAGTCGAATATGAGTTTGAGCTTCCGTAAAAAACAGTATCCATCAGCCACCATTTTGATGGCGGTTAGATGGTACTTGGCCTACAAACTCAGTTACCGAGATATTGAAGAGTTACTGAATGAACGTGGTGTTGAAGTCGACCACGCCACGATCCACCGTTGGGTTGTTGAATATACGCCTCAACTGGAGGCTGCTTTTAGAAATGGTAGAAAGCGCTCAGTATCTAGCTCATGGCGGATGGACGAAACCTACATCAAAGTAAAAGATCAGTGGCATTACCTGTACCGAGCCGTTGATAAATTCGGTGATACCATTGATTTCATGCTCAGTGAGAAACGGGATGAAGCGGCGGCCAGAGTGTTTTTCAATAAAGCCATTGGTCAACATGGTCGACCTGAAAAGGTGGTAATATACCCATGATACCTGAAGATGCTCGATTTCAGCGAGAATGCAAAGCTTGTTAATCAAGGCGACAATGTGTGGCAATAGTGAGCTATTGTTAGCACTGGCAACACAGAGTAACACGCTGTGCAACTCGCACTTCGTGGACTTCTCAGCGCCAATTCTTCTTTGTTACATTAGCTCGAAAGAATCCCGATATTCCTTCGCTAATGCGCCTCAAAGAATTGGCGCTGAGAAAGTCCTGAAACATGCATCTTCAGGTATCATGGGTATAGATAAAAGCGGCAGTAATGCGGCGGCATTAGAAACACTCAACTGGCAATTATTGTTATTACAAATGGCTGGGTGTTTGATTGAGGTGTTGCAGGTCAAGTATCTCAACAATATTGTTGAACAAAGTCACCGAGCGGTGAAGTGGCAAATGCGAACGGCACTGGGCTACAAATCAATAGAGGGAGCTAAAGCCACCATCGCTGGAGTTGAGCTCTGGCAAATGATAAGAAAAGGCCAGATGAAGGGGGCACAGGGTCAATCGGTTTGGGAGCAGTTTTACTCACTGGCAGCCTAATTGTGTTTAAAAATCAGTGTTCCTGTGTTTAATTTCGAAGATGCGACAGAACCCAAAACTCTTCTCCTGCAAAGTTTCTTTGCCTGCCCTTAAAGTTACGAGCAATTGAAATGGCACTTTTCCCTTTTAAAAAACCAACAACATTCGGAACTGCATACTTCGGTGGAATACTTAGGCACATATGAACATGATCTTTCATTAAATGCCCTTCTTCTATCACAATGTCTTTTTGATTCGCTAGTTGATGAAATACTTCCCCAAGATGTTTTCTTATTGCACCAAACATCAACTTTTGCCTTCTTTTCGGGATAAAGACTACATGGTATTTACAATCCCACCTTGTATGAGACAACCCTTATAATCTCTCATAGGTACTACCTTTTGCTTTTGGTCGAGCTTAAAAGGTAGCGATACCTTAGTATCGGTGGAACCTATGCGAGTCTCCCCAGCAGATCTGGGGGTTTACCAATGATTAATAAGATTTGTTAGCCATCCATGACTTATATATCTTAAAACTACTGCAAAAGAAAATAGCAAACTACCGAGATAACAATCGCCATCATTAAGCTGAGTGATGCGCCTTCTTTTACCATCTGCTGAATTTCAATTTTACCCGTACCATAAACAATAGCATTTGGTGCCGTTGCAACGGGTAACATATAGGCGCAACTTGCGACCATAGCAGCAGGTATCATCAGTACTTCAGGTTTAACACCAACACCTACTGCTGCAACGGCAAGAATTGGCATGAGTAGTGTTGCAGTAGCGGTATTACTGGTGATCTCTGTTAGATAAACCACCACCACACATATCAATACCATCAGTGCTAACAATGGAATATTATCTTTAGCTGACAACCAATCACCCAACATTTCACTTAATCCAGATGCTGACATACCTTTCGCTAAAGCAATACCACCAGCAAATAACAACAACATACCCCAAGGAATTTCTTTGGCTGTATCCCAATCAAGAATTCGGCCTTCATCCCCATTTGGCACGACGAACATCAGGACTACAGCTGCAAGTGCCACGGTGCTATCGCCAGCTAAGTCAACTTGGAATAATTCAGCCCAACCACCAAATGGTGCATGACGCGTTACCCAAGCCAAAATAGTCAAAGCAAAAATGAGGATGGTTTTTTTTTCTTCACTGCGCCACTTTCCCTGCTCGGGAAGTTCAACTTTAGCTTTAAGGGTCACATTTCGAGTTAACCAGAGCGCCATTAGCGGAATTGCGATTACAACGATTGGTATCCCCACTTTCATCCACTCTATGAATTCAAACGTTTTGCCTGTGTATTGCTCATAAATGCCCATAAAAATTACATTTGGTGGAGTACCAATTGGCGTAGCAATACCTCCTGTGCTTGCGGCATAGGCAATTCCTAAAATGAGTGCAACTGAAAGTTTAGGGTTATCGATGCGACTTAAAATAGCTAAAGCAATGGGTAGCATGATCAAAGTTGCCGCTGTATTTGAAATCCACATACTGAGAAATGCCGTTGCGAGCATAAAGCCGAACACGAGCCTCTTAGCGCTGGATACACCAACAAAATTCACCATATACACAGCTAGCCGTTGATGAGCACCACTTTTCTCTAACGCCTTCGAAAGCATGAATGCAGCCATTAACAGCAAAATAACATGACTACCGAATGATAAAGCTACTGCTTTATGATCTACAATGCCAAAAAGGGGTAGTAATGCAAAAGGTACGAGTGAAGTTGCAGGGATCGGTAGAGCTTCTGTCACCCACCAAATGACCGTTAGCAGCGTAATGCCAGCGGTGGCGGCAGGAGCGAAATCCATACCTCCCAAGGTAAGAAACCAATAAAAAGCCCATGCTAATGCTGGGCCGATGACAAGAAAATGGGAACGGGTCAGTTTCATAATTGTTATTATTTATCGTTAATTATGAAACAAGAATATCTAAGCCGTTAACGACCGTCAATCATACGTCCGATACTTCCAAGTACTGAGCCTTCACCTTTATCACTGCCTCCTGATGAAGGTGCACTTGCAATAATTCTATCTGCCATACGAGAGAACGGTAAACTCTGTAACCAAACACTGCCGTGCCCCGATAAGGTCGCCAAAAATAATCCTTCACCACCGAAGAGCATTGATTTCATTGATCCTGATTTCTGAATATCGTAATCAATACCTGAAGTAAAAGCAGCAATACAACCCGTATCGACTCTTAGCGTTTCACCATTTAACTCTTTACGAATTAAGGTTCCACCAGCATGAATAAATGCCATACCGTCTCCTTGGAGATTTTGTAGTATGAAACCTTCACCGCCAAAGAAACCTGCGCCTAAACGTCGGTTAAAGCTAGTACTCACTTGAGTTCCCATAGCCGCAGCCAAAAAACTGTCCTTCTGACAGATAAGTTCACCACCTATATCAGCCAAGTCAATTGCGAGAATAGTCCCAGGGTAAGGAGCAGCAAAAGCGACTCTACGCTTCTCATAGCCTTGGTTCGTAAAGTGAGTCATAAACACACTTTCACCAGAAAGCACACGTTTACCGGCACTGAATACTTTTCCAAAAAATCCACTGTCTGGGTTAGAACCATCCCCCATCTTAGCTTCAAAATTAATATCTTGCTCCATATAAGTCATGGCACCCGCTTCGGCAACCACCGTCTCTTGTGGGTCAAGTTCAACCTCAACCAACTGCATATCATGACCTTTGATTTCGTAATCTACTTCGTGACAACGGCGCATTTTATCCCCTTCTAAAAAATCCGTTTAAATATGAGTGGATTTACCCTACATTAAAAGCTGATTTTTTCAACAATAAACTTGTTTGTTAATTTTACCGTTGAAATTCCTCAAGAATAAGTTTAGTAAATAATTGTCCCGCTCGTCCTAGCGGCCTACTTTGTGTGGATACCAGTTGAGGTGTAAAGGTATAGCGACTACCACCAACAAAATCGACTTCGACTAACTCGCCACAGTCTAATTTATCTTTAGCCAAAAAGTCTGGTAACCACCCAAAACCCAAATCATTGAGTAACGCTCCTCGTTTCATGATGAAGCCGGACAGATAAAATACCTTGTCACCTTTGAATTGCATTTCGTCTCTATGGTTACTTGACGGAGCTGAGTCTTCAATAGTGAGTTCAACGTATTGTTGGAGCTCCAGTAACGAAACGTGTTTTTTACTTGCCAATTCATGGTATTGAGATGTCACCAAAATATTGGTGATTTCAGGTAGGGGTATCGGATTTAGTTCAGGACCAGTACGATAGTCTTTTACGAGCATCAAATCTGCTTTATCCGTTTCAAACCGGTGCTGTACACCACCAAGAAACTCGACATTCAATTGGATTTTGGTGGGGATATCATGATCAGCGAGTTTTTTTAATGCTCTCATAATAGGCGGCATAGGCAATGCACCATCAATGACCAACTCTAAGCGTGGTTCCCATTCTTGACTAAATCGATTCGCTAAACGCTCTATGTTCGATAATTGTTCGATTAAACGTTGCCCTTCATTTAAAATCACCTCACCTTGAGGGGTCAACTTTGCACGATATTGTTCACGGCTAAACAACTCTACGCCAAGATGCTGTTCTAATTTTTTTATTTGATAGCTCACAGCAGACTGTGCTTTGTGCAGCCTATCAGCCGCTTTTGCAAAGCTGCCTTCTTCAACTAAAACCTGCATAACTTTGAAAGCTTCAATATCTATTTTCATCGTCCAAACCTCAACAATCGATTTTTTTGATTGAGTTAAGCTAAATATTATTCTTTTTTTTGTTTGAATTTACAATTAAATTGCAAGATAGATCACATTTTTAAAGTGAGGGCTTCACTGATGCCATTTTATGTAAAGCAAGGCCAAATACCACATAAGCGACATATCACCTTCGAAAAAGAAAATGGTGAGCTCTATCGTGAAGAGTTGTTTTCAACTCATGGCTTTTCAAATATCTATTCCAATAAATATCACCACAACATGCCGACAAAGGCATTAGCGGTTGCGCCTTACCATGTTGACCATGGTTTAGGTTGGGAAGACTCACTCATCCAAAACTACAAGCTGGACTCTAAAGACGTCGATAAATCTGGTAATTTTTTTAGTGCCAGAAATAAGATTTTCTTTAACTCGGATGTTGCGATGTATACTGCAAAAGTAACAGAGGACACTGAGGAGTTTTACCGTAACTCATATGCTGATGAAGTTGTATTTGTCCATGAAGGTTCAGGTACACTTTTTAGTGAATATGGCACACTTGAAGTGAAAAAGTGGGATTACCTTGTTATTCCACGTGGTACAACTTACCAATTGAAATTCGACACCTACGACAACGTACGCTTATTTGTTGTTGAATCTAATTCAATGGTCGAAATTCCCAAGCATTTCCGAAATGAGTACGGCCAACTACTTGAATCGGCACCGTATTGTGAGCGTGATATACGTACTCCTGAGTTACAAGACGCCGTTGTTGAAAAAGGGGATTTTTCTCTCGTCTGTAAATTTGGTGAGAAGTATCAAGTAACCACACTTGAATGGCATCCGTTTGATTTAGTTGGCTGGGATGGCTTTGTTTATCCTTGGGCATTTAATATCACTGAATATGCTCCTAAAGTGGGTAAGATACATTTACCACCATCAGACCACATTGTATTTACAGCACACAACTTTGTGATGTGTAATTTTGTACCGAGACTCTACGATTTCCACGAAAAGTCCATTCCAGCGCCGTATTATCATAACAATATCGATAGCGATGAAGTGCTTTACTACGTTGACGGCGACTTTATGAGTCGTACAGGCATTGGTCCTGGATATTTAACATTGCACCAAAAGGGCGTACCGCACGGACCTCAACCGGGGAAGACTGAAGCTTCTATCGGCAAAAAGGAAACTTACGAATATGCCGTAATGGTCGATACTTTTGCACCATTACATTTAACTGAGCATGTACAACAGTGCATGAGCAAAGACTATAACCGTTCTTGGATAGAAGATTAAAATCAGAAACGGATCCAAAACGTACCCTATTAAAATAAATTGAGGAAAACATTATGGCTAGCGAACAAAATCCACTAGGACTAATGGGCATTGAGTTTACGGAATATGCCACTCCTGACACAGATTTTATGCACAAGGTATTTAAAGACTTTGGTTTCTCTATGCTAAAAAAGCATAAAGAAAAGGACATCCTTTATTATCAGCAAAACAATATCCACTTTCTTCTTAATAATGAAAAGAAAGGTTTCTCTGCTGAATTTGCTAAAAAACATGGCCCGGCTATTACCTCTATGGGTTGGCGTGTTGAAGATGCAGAGTTTGCATACAAAGCCGCAGTTGAGCGTGGCGCAAAAGCAGCTGATGATTCAGTAAAAGATTTAGATTACCCAGCTATTTACGGCATTGGTAATAGCTTAATTTACTTTATTGATGTTTTCGGTGAAGAAAATAATATTTATAACAATGACTTTGTTGATTTAGAACACCCTGAGCTTATTCAAGAAAAAGGCTTTATGGAAGTCGATCATCTAACCAATAATGTTTATAAAGGCACCATGCAACACTGGGCAGACTTTTATAAGAACATTTTCGGTTTCACTGAAGTACGTTATTTCGACATCAACGGTGCCCAAACAGGTTTGACTTCATTCGCACTGCGCTCTCCAGATGGAAGCTTCTGCATTCCAATTAACGAGGGTAAAGACGACGATAAGAACCAAATTGATGAATATCTTAAAGAGTACGATGGTCCTGGCGTGCAGCATTTAGCTTTTACTAGCCGTGATATTGTCGCTTCGCTTGATGCGATGGAAGGTTCATCTATCAAAACGCTCGATATTATCCCTGAATATTACGACACCATTTTTGATAAGTTACCTCAAATCACGGAAGATCATGATCGGATTAAACATCATCAAATTCTTTGTGATGGTGACGAAAACGGGTACCTTCTGCAGATTTTCACTAAAAATCTATTTGGCCCAATCTTCATCGAAATCATCCAACGTAAGAACAACTTAGGGTTTGGCGAAGGTAACTTCACTGCATTGTTCGAATCTATTGAGCGCGACCAAATGCGTCGTGGCGTGCTTTAATTGTCTGACTTAACTAAGCAGAGATTAGCTCTGCTTAGTTTATTTTAAAATATCGATTAACTCGCTTCTCAATTTCCTTGTCGTTGGTGAATTAAGGAATAACAAGACTTCTTTTCTACTGTCTCGTTTGACATTTTCTTGAACCCACTTTACAAAATATTTCTGATTTTGTTTGGTTATCATTGAGTTTTCATATTTAATATCATCGCTATTAATGGCTGATGCAATTTCTGCAGACATTGACTCACAAGCCATCATAAGAACTGCATGCTGCTCAGCAACTTTGGCTCTTTCCATTAATTCCTCTTCATCACTAGAGCTTCTTACCCAAGTTTCCATGGCACTCGGTATTAAGGTAGGATCTTCCATCTTATATTCATACTGACCAAGATCTTTTCCTGCTAGATACTTCCACCCAGTGAACTTCACTGGCTTTCCTATACCAGAACAAAGCAAGTTATGATTTGAAATACTACAAAACCTATACCCTTTATCATGAACATCTTTAACTAATCCTAAAAAAGGTAAAATTTGCTCTTTTTTCAATTCATGCTCTGATCTTCTATGAAACTTTTTAACATCCCGTCCTCCGTATTCTGCAATGACAGTATCTTCATCCACAACCCAAGCTTTGCAAACACAATCATGGTCTTCAACCACTTTAAGCCTTTTTTCCATTTCTTCTTTGTGTTTTTTGCTGTACTTTTCAGACACACGTTCACTTCTTTTTAATGAAACAAACTTATCATCTATTGCTACAACTTTTTCTTCTCGACCAAACATCCTGTATTTAGGCTTTGCTGCTGGTTCATATACTAAATCAACCTGTTCATCACCTGGATTGAGCTCATAATATGTTCGGCCCCCCATGGGTATTTTCTTTCGTCCAACACATGTCATTGACGCTGTTTCACTGAGCTTCTTAAGATCTGATGTACACTCAGAATTGAGCGAAGGCCTATGCCAATATTCATTTTCGTTATGTGTGGATTTATACAAGAGTACTTTTGATCTTTTCTCTAAAGTCTCTGCATCTCTAGTACGTCTTTCTTCTCGATTAAGAGGCGAATCAAATGAATATTCTGGATGTTCTTCTTCTGCAATTAACACTAACTTGCCACTTTCCAAATTATCCCTTTCATATTTTGCCCTGATAACCACTGACCCAGTTCTTTCTCTTTGTATTGAAGGAGGATGACATTCCACCTCATCAGTTTCGATTTCAGAACTCTCTAGCTTGATATCTGAGACATCATGTTCGTCATCAAGCATTTTTAGTAATTCATTTTCGTCTTTACTTAATACAGCGCAACTATCATCTTTATCTATTGTTACAGGTTTAGTGACTTCTTCTTTAACAGCGCTATCAGCTTCATCTTCGGTCTCCTTTTGGGGTATTGCTGATAATTTTCCATTTTCTGGAATTACAACAACTGAAGTTTCATTTTCATGTTCAACTTGTTCTGTAAGATCACTACTACCATAACCTCTTGTAGGTGTTGATGTAAGAAAGCTTTTTTCATTAGAATTCATGGAAGATTGCTGTACAAAGTAATTAGAAATTGAATAATCACTCTCATTTAATACATCACGAATTCGAGTACTCGTAGTACCTATTTTTAAAAAGTGTAAAAAACTATAAAAACAATTAAATATTCCAGCCGATGAGCCGGCTTTTTCATAAACCTCGTCAACCTCATTTTTATTTGAATTAAATGTAACGCCAAACTCTCTGCCACTAATAATAAAGGTGTAACTCGTCTCGCTATTTTTCTGTACATCAATTGTTTTTTGATTCATGCCATCTCTAATGGCAGCTTTAAAGATAGGCAAAGTCATAAATCAAACCTCTACAATTCATTTTCTTGATGATAAAACTACTATCAACATCGATTGTAAATTGAGTACTTGTTCAAAAATCTACAAAGATTAATTTCTTAGGAACAAAAAAGCCGAGCAAATTCAGCTCGGCTTCAATTATGTAAAAATGGCTTTTAATCATTGTCATGAAAATGATGTTCGGACATTAAATGCCCTAAAACAGTAGACTTAGTTTTAAGGTAATGTTCATTATATCGATTTTTACCCACTTGCAGTGGCACTCGTTCGGCGACTTCTACACCAAAGCGTTGCAATGCGTTCACCTTGCGAGGGTTGTTCGTCATCAACTTGACTTGGTTAATACCTATTTTTTCGAGCATGGGTACAATCATGTCATAACGACGCAAATCAGCTGCAAAGCCAAGCTTTTCATTGGCTTCTACGGTGTTAGCACCTTGATCTTGAAGCTCGTAAGCACGAATTTTATTGATCAAGCCAATACCACGTCCCTCTTGACGGAGGTAAAGAATGAATCCTTGTCCAGCTTCTGCAATATGCTGCATAGCCGTTTGTAATTGAAAACCGCAATCACACCTTAAGCTGAATAAAGCATCACCAGTTAAACATTCTGAGTGAACTCTGCCTAAAACCGCTTCGCCCTCAGTCCATTCACCTATGGTTAAAGCAACATGCTCTTTACCTGTTTCCGTATCTTCAAATCCATGCATAGTAAACACTCCGTAAGGAGTAGGTAATTTTGAAGATGCAACATATTTTACCGACATGAAAAAACCTTAAAAAAACTCAAATTGAAAGGTTGAAAACCATTTCTTTATTTTAATTATATCGTTTATTTTGCCATTAAAACTTATTAGGCGCATAACCCGTCATTTGTGTTAAACCCATTTCACGGCCTAACGCTGTCATTGGATGAACAACAACAAGCCCTTTTACCGACTTTTTTAGTTTCCCTAAGTCAGCCTGTTCTTGTTTAGTTAAGGCACGATTAAAGGCTAGCGAGGTAATCTTTGAACCTTCTTTACTTAACTGACGAGAATTTTGAGATTTTACTGAATTGATGCGTTTAGTAACGGCTGCAATTTCTTTTTTAAATTGCATGGCAACAGCCTCGTCACCTCGACCTTCTGCTGCAGATAATTTACGGCGAAACTTATCTAATTTGTTGTTAAGATCTTGCAGCTCTTGTTTTAAATTCATTTTGCGACCTTGGCATCTGACTTAGATCAAATGCAGAAATGATTTTTTGAAAGTGCGAATATTATAGCAGTAACTCGATGAAACAAGTTACTGCTTTGTGTGGAAGATTTAAGTGTATGAGTTCAATGTATGGATCATTTGATTACTGCTACCTCTAAAACGTAAACTAGGGTCAGCAAGCTCTCTTTCAAATTTCCCATCAATAACGACATCTAACATGCTAATAACTTCTTGTTGCTCGAGCGTTAGCGCATTCAAGGTATAACCTGTCCACAGCCAGATGTCTTTATCAGGGCATTCTTTTTTCACCCTTTCAACTAGCGCTTTAATTGCAGGTAAATTAGAGGGTAATAGCGGATCACCACCGCTTAAGCTTAACCCTCTTCGTTTGATACGTTCATCTTTGAGATCATCAATAATTTGTTGCTGTATTTCAGCATCAAACACATGACCTGACTCAGGGTTCCATGTAGATTGGTTGTAGCAACCACGGCATTGATGAACGCAACCAGAAACAAACAACGTCGCTCTTGTCCCTGGCCCATTAATCACGTCTACAGGATAGTAGGCGTTGTAATTCATAGATGCTTGACTCTTCGCTTCACTTCTTCTTGTTTACCAAAATTAAACGGTCTTGCATCCGGGCTGCCTAAATAACCACATACTCTTCGGGTTACTGACACCCTACTTGGATCATGGTTTCCGCACTTAGAACAAGTAAAGCCTTTACTGGTGCATTCAAATTCACCTAAAAAGCCACATTCATAGCACTCGTCGATGGGAGTATTCGTTCCATAATATGGGACTCGACTATAGCTGTAATCCCAAACATCTTCTAATGCTTCAGTGTTATGCTGCATATTTGGGTATTCGCCATAGCAAATAAAACCGCCATTAGCGATGAAAGGATAAGGTTGTTCAAAGTCAATTTTATCGTATGGGTTTACTTTCTTTTCAACATCTAAATGAAAACTGTTGGTGTAGTATCCTTTATCGGTCACACCTTTTACGATGCCAAATTCTTTTGCATCAATATGATGAAAACGGCTACAAAGGTTTTCACTTGGTGTGCTATACAAGCTAAAGCCATAACCTGTTTCGTTTTTCCATTGATCAACCGCAGCTTTTAGATACTTGACGATGGCAATTGCTTTTTCACGTAATGTTTCATTGTCGTAAACATGCTCTTGAGTGCCATAAAGTGCATTAATGGTTTCGTGCAAACCGATATAACCAAGCGAGATTGAAGCACGACCATTCTTGAATATTTCAGTAATATCATCGTCTGCATCAAGCCTGACACCACATGCCCCTTCCATATATAGAATAGGAGCAACTTTAGCTTTCACACCTTTTAAGCGGTCAATTCGAGTATTTAATGCTAAACGAGCCACATTTAAGCGATTATCCAATAAACGAAAAAATTCAGCTTCATTATTACCAGACTCTAAGGCAACACGAGGTAAATTTAAACTCACAACACCTAGATTATTTCGTCCTTCGTGTTGAAGCTGCCCGTCTTGTTCGTAAGCACTTAAGAAACTGCGGCATCCCATTGGTGTCTTAAATGACCCTGTAACTTCCACAACTTTTTCGTAGTTAAGGATATCTGGGTACATGCGCTGGCTAGCACATTTCAATGCCATTTTTTTAATGTCATAGTTGATATCTGTCGGCTTGTGATTTACGCCATCACGAATGGCAAAGACTAATTTAGGGAATACGGCTGTTTTTCGATTCTTACCTAAACCAGCAATCCTAACCTTCATGATTGATTGCTGAATTAATCGTGACTCCCAACTCGTACCAAGACCAAAACCAAAGGTGACAAATGGCGTTTGGCCATTAGCGGTATGCAATGTATTAACTTCGTACTCTAGTGACTGGAATGCATCATGACATTCCTTTTCAGTTTGTGCTTTTGCATAAGCTTCAACATCAGCAACACTCCATTCTTTTGCTACCGTTAAATGCTTTTCATAACTCTTAGTCACAAACTTGGCCAGCACTTCGTCAATTCGATTAATCGTAGTACCACCATATATATGGCTGGCTACTTGAGCAATAATTTGAGCCGTGACAGCTGTTGCTGTTGAAATTGACTTCGGCGTTTCAATTTCAGCATTACCCATTTTAAATCCATGGGTCATCATGCCTTCCAGATCAATCAGCATACAGTTAAACATTGGGAAAAACGGGGCGTAATCTAAATCATGATAATGTAACTCACCCGCTTCGTGTGCTTTCACCACAGATTTGGGCAGCATATGCGTTTTTGCATAGTGCTTGGCCACAATCCCTGCGAGTAAGTCACGCTGAGTTGGAATTACTTTGGCATCTTTATTGGCGTTTTCATTGAGAAGTGCCGCATTGCTTTGCTCAATGAGCCCACGAATCTCTATATTCAAACTGCTGCTTGTTTCTCGAGCAACATCTCTGTCATGTCTATATTCAATATAATGACGAGCAACAGATTTGTAATTTCCCGCCATCAGTTCATTTTCTACAAGATCTTGCAACTGTTGAATTTCAATTTCGTGCTGCTGCGCAACCTTTAGCGTTACCGCATTTGCAACTATTTGCGCATATTCGCTATCATTCACATCTGCAGCTTGAGCTGCTGCTTCGACTGCTAAAAAAATCCGTTTTGCATCAAATTCCGTTTTGATACCGTCCCTCTTAATAACTACTGGCATGCCATTCTCCAATTAACAACACTTGTGACAATGAATTGTTCAAACCACAATATATAGTGGGTTAGTTGAGATCATTATACTATCTATAGATTTTAAGGCAGGCAGTGACTACGATAATCATGATCAAGATCATGATAAAAAAATGTTCTTTTTCGCTATATTTAGTTGCTTTTTTATATCTATAATTAAATTAAATAGGTATGGAGAACGAAATGAATCCTCTAATTGGTAAAAGTATCTCAACTGAATCCGGTTCATTTGAAACTATTCCCACAAGCGTGATACTTGATATAAGTCCACTTCAAGAGCAGTTCAGCTATTTAGATAGCGAAACAATTAAACTGGCATGGGAATGTTTGTCGATACATTTTGATGACAAAAATATCGAAAGAGCAAAGCAAGTGTATCTAAGTCTGTGCAGTTACCAAGTTACAGACAGAGACAAAATTAATTTATTCCTAGAGCTGAAAAACTTAGCTCTACCGGGAAGCAAGCCACAATTTTTAGTCGAAACTACGGAGGTCAGAAAGGGTTTTAAAAAAACGTTTGTTGCGCCTCAATGCTCTTTGGCATTCACAGTGCTAGATTTACCTTTAGAAAAATTAGATGAACGTTTGAATGAACATATTAAATCTTCAGACGAAGCCGAAACCGAAATAGCCTTTATGAGAGATCTTACTAGGGATACTGCTAACAATTCTGATGCTTTTACTTTCAACGGGAAGTCAATAGATGCTTCAGTCCTTACAGAACTTCAAGAAAGTTGTGGTGAAAATTTAGCAGCTGTTTTGACACTAGCAAAACAAGGTATCGGTGCTGATGTTTACATGATGTTATTAGATTTATTTGCAGGCTCTATTCTAGCAGAAACCTTAGCTACTCAAACTGAGAGAAGTTACGAAATATCCAAGCAAGAAGACTCGATTCAAATTATGTTTAAAATTTATAAAGATCTAACTTTTAACGAGGAAGATCAATTTGAAGCAAACGTATCCGCTTGTGAAAGCCTTGACTATCCTAAATCTGTCGAAACATTTGTTGCAGTTAGCATATTTAAAGGGCAAGTAAAGTCGACACTTGCAAGAGTTACGCTTGGCGAAAGTGTAAAATTTAAATCGGCTCCGTTCGCCACTCGACCTATTTAGCATTAACTAAGCGTTCAAAGAGATTACAAATCTTTTCGCACTTTCTTCTAGTAAATCCAAAACATGTTCAAAGCCTTCATCACCGCCATAGTAAGGATCTGGTACTTCTGTTTCTTGTGACTCAGCATAAAAGAGAATAAGTTTAAGCTTATCTTTATATTGAATAGGGCAACGCATCTTCAAATCGTTCAAATTGTCATTATCTGCCGCTAAAATGAGATCAAACTTTTTAAAATCTTCTGCTGTTACTTGTCTTGCGGTAATTCCCTCAAAACTATAACCACGTTTTTTACCAGCAGCTCTTGCTCGAAGGTCAGGTAAGTTACCTTGATGGAAGCCAATGGTTCCTGCACTATCTAACTGAATATCAATACCAGCATCATTGATTACTTTTCTAAACACAGATTCTGCGGTTGGAGAACGGCAAATATTGCCCATGCACACAAATAGGATTGAGTTAATGGATTTTGTCATTTTTATCACTTGCTTGAATGTTATCTGCTGGAAATCTTACTCTAACAAAGCTCGCAAACCTAGGGGTTTTCTTAGACGTATAACCAAAATATTTAAAAGTGATTGTACTGCCTATTTCAGGAGGCGTTTTGCGCTCCTCAAGTGAAAAGCCAGAACCAATTTTAAACTGCTTTCCGTTTGACAATTCTACTAACAAGCTGCCTAACATACCTTTAAACCGTCCTTTACCCTCGATATGAGCTATCACCTTAGCCTCAGCATCTTGATATTGTTTTAGCTTGATTAAGTCAGGATTTCGACCAGAACGATACAAATTATCTGCCTTATGAAGCATGAGCCCTTCTGCCCCAGCTTGAACCCGCTTTTTCAGTTCAATCATCAATTCAGGTTTCGTGTTTACTCGAAACTGTTCTAAAACCTGCAGATAAGACGACAAATTTGATAAGTTTTCTTTGGCATATAAATATCTTTGCTCAAATGTTCCTTTATGTTCGGGAACATCAAAGACCATGAACTTTATCTGTGACCAAAGATGAACGTCAGGCGTTACTCGTCGAACTGCACCAGAAACAAGTTCAAATTTCTCTCTTTTTATCCAGAGCTCTCCATCTAATGCATATTTGGGGAAATCCTTGTAAAACCAAAGTGGCATATTAATTTTATTGCCTTGCTTGGTCCACATTTGGCTACCATCCCAACGTCCTCTGACACCATCAAGTTTCTCACTTATTAAATAGTCTTTTACCTCAATATCAGGTTTAAACGTGGTCGCAAGTTGAAGGTTTGCTGAAACGTTGAAAGAATACAAGTAAAAAACAATCACCGCAGCCGTTGCGAAAATTTTGTTAACGAGACCTTTTGTTACAAACATAGCATTCCTTGCTATTGATGCTGTTTTCCCCATGGTGTAACTTAATTTACCTTTAAGGAATAAATTGTCAATAAAACATGGAATTAGCTATAGAAGTTAAAAGTTTACAGAAGTCTTTTTCAAGAAAAAAATACTCAACAATATTAATTTACACGTTCCCAAAGGCCAATACTGCAGACAGTTTTATGCAGCAATTGTCCCGTACTCACTGACTTCACTATAAACCTGAGATACTTTTTCATCACTCACGTCTATTCCTAACTTACCGAAAACTAAATTTACCAAGTGC
>NZ_JAFEUN010000094.1 GCF_016900895.1 Parashewanella hymeniacidonis | reverse complement strand
CGAAGAAGTCACTTCGTTTTTTAATCAAGTCATGCAAATGGATACTTTCACTTTACGACAAGAGGCTATTTTAGCTGGAAAGTATCCATAATTTCAGGTGAAAATGAACTCCGAAACTTGAGTATTAATTACTCTTCTGGGTAGATTTTATCTTTAAACTCACATAAATCTTCAATAGTACAGCTGCCACATCGAGGTTTACGAGCAATGCAGGTATAACGTCCATGTAGGATAAACCAATGATGTACGTCGACTTTGAACTCTGCGGGTACCACTTTCAGCATTTTTTGCTCTACCTGATCTACATTCTTACCGGGAGCAAAGCGAGAGCGATTAGCTAATCTAAAAATGTGTGTATCAACGGCAATGGTTGGCCAACCAAAAGCTGTGTTGAGTACAACGTTTGCAGTTTTACGACCAACGCCTGGTAGAGCTTCGAGCGCATCTCTGTCTTCTGGAACTTCACCATTGTGTTTATCAAGGAGTATTTTGCAGGCTTTAATTACATTGATTGCTTTATTGTTATAAAGGCCGATTGTCTTAATGTACTCTTTAAGTCCATCAACACCTAGGTCGTAAATCGTCTGCGCTGTATTTGCGATAGGAAATAATTTATCAGTTGCTTTATTTACCGATACATCAGTTGCTTGAGCAGACAGTGTAACGGCGACTAACAACTCAAAAGGACTTGAAAAATTAAGTTCTGTTTCAGGCTTAGGGTTATTCTCTCTCAGCCGTTCGAGGATTTGGCGTCGCTTTTGATTGTTCATTGTTATAAGTACCTATGCAGATGTAATCGGATAACTCTGGTTTGATTGCTGAGTACAATACAAGTTCCAGCGATGGGCGCATAGCCATTCTATGCAACCTGAGCTGGAACGCAGTAGTGTGCTTAGATAGTGAATCAGAATGTATGGTTTCATTTGTATAGGTACTTATACTTATTAGCCTACTTTAGTTATTCGAGCACGAGCGACTTCCTCTACTTGAGGTGCAGGCTTTCGTTCTTCAAGCTTTTTATCAATCATATTTTTTGCAGCAATGAGTAGCCCCATACCTATAAATGCGCCAGGCGGTAACATTGCTAATAAAAACGAGGTATCGAAGTGAAATATATGAATCGTTAAGCTTTTAGCCCAATCGCCAAGTAATTGGTCTGCACCCGCAAACAGTGTGCCTTGGCTGAGAATTTCTCTGATGCCACCTAAAACAGCAAGTACCAAAGTAAAACCTAATCCCATCATAAAGCCATCAAATGCAGATTTTGGCACATTATTACGAGAAGCAAAGGCTTCTGCACGACCTATAATGACGCAGTTAGTTACAATTAAAGGCAAGAAAATGCCCAGTGATAAATACAAACCATAAGCATAAGCATTGATGAGTAACTGAACTGCGGTTACTAATGCAGCAATGATCATCACAAAAACAGGAATACGGATTTCTTTAGGTACAAACTCGCGCACAAGTGAGACTAAAATATTGGAACAAACGAGTACCACCATAGTGGCAATCCCTAAACCAAGAGCATTAGTCACTGTAGAAGTCACAGCAAGAAGTGGGCATAGACCGAGTAATTGAACAAGCCCTGGATTGTTCTTCCACAAGCCTTGTATGGCAATATCTTTAAAATTACTCATGGTGATCCCCACATTTTTGTGACTGACGAACAATCATATCAAAATTACTATGGATGTAATTTAACGCCTTATGAACGGCTTTTACATAAGCTCTTGGTGTAATAGTAGCGCCGGTAAATTGATCAAACTCACCGCCATCTTTTTTTACTTTCCATTGTTTAGTCGAAGTATTTCTTAAAGACTTTCCATTAAAACTATTAACCCAATCAGACTTAGAAAGTTCAATTTTGTCACCTAGACCTGGAGTTTCATTCTGTTCTAGTGTTCTCACCCCAAGCACTTTTCCAGATTTATCCGCAGCTACAATGAGCTTGATATTACCGTTGTAGCCATCTGGGGCCACAGCTTCAATGGCAATGGCTGTAGCTTGTTCTTTTTTGAATGCAACAAATGCGGAAACCGCATCTTCAGTTCCTAAAGCTTTGGGCTCAACAATGGCTCGACAACTTGTGACCAAGTTATTATCGTGGATCTGCATTGGTATGATTTGCTCAAGCACTTTTAACCTTTGCAATTGTTTTTGTTCCGCAATTTTGCCTTCAGTGACTTTATTGACAACAGAGACTGCTGCTGTGCACAACATGGCAAAAACAGCTAGGATCAGACCATTTCTTAATACTGGATTACTCATTGTGGCGTCCTAATTAATTCTTCTGTGACCATAACTGCGTGGTCTTATGTAGTAGTCAATTAAAGGGGCTGCTAAGTTGGCAAGTATTACTGCAAAAGCAAATGCATCAGGGTAACCACCAAAACTACGAATGACATATACACATAAACCAATAACAAAACCAAATAACAGTCTTCCACGTTCGCTGGTAGCAGCCGTTACTGGGTCTGTAGCAATAAAGAATGCAGCTAACATCGTTGCACCTGAAAACACTTGGTTTATCGGTGAGATATGAGTATCAGGTTCTAATAAGAAACCAAAGCTGCTACAAACGAATAAGGTGACAATAATACTTACCGGAATATGCCATCTAACGATCTTGAGCTTTAATAGAGCAAGTCCACCGAGCAGGTAAGCCATATTAATCCAAAACCATCCAACGCCATGATGGCCATCGAAAGCTGGTTGATTAAGAATCTCTGTAGATGTCAGCTTGAGTGACAAGCCTGTTTTATAGCTGTCCAGTGGTGTTGCCATTGATATGCCATCAATGGTCAGCTTCCAATGCTCTGGTGCAAAATGACTTAACCCAAAAATTGCTTGTAGACTGTCAGTAATTGATGGCGGATATGCAGCAATTTCTGTAGGAGCAGGCCAACTTGTCATCTGAACTGGAAATGAAACCAACAACAATACATACGCTGCCATTGCAGGATTAAAAATGTTATTGCCTAGACCACCATAGAGCTGTTTTACAATAACAATCGCGAATATTGTGCCGATGACTATCATCCACCATGGCGCCATTGCGGGTATTGCAACGGCCAATAAAACAGCAGTAACAACTGCACTATAGTCGGTCAATGCATAGCGAATGCTTTTGTTGCGCATTTTCATTATCAATGCTTCTGAGCCAACAGCAACCGCCACCGCCAATAGTATCTGAATGAATGTTCCCCAGCCAAAAAAGTACAACTGAGCTGCGATACCAGGCAATAAACATAGAAGCAATCGTTGCATAACCTTATGAGTCTGCAGGTTGCTATTAATGTGTGGTGATGAGGCTATTTTAAATGCCATGGTGGTTTATTGCTCCTCTCTTGCAAGTTTTTTCGCTTTGGCTTTTGCTACTGCAGCAGCGATTATTGCTTTCTTTTGTTCTTCAGCAGATAACTCTATTTCAGGTTTTTTCTCAATAAAGACAGATTCTTCAACTACAGTCTCTTTGTTATCATTTTGTGCTTTTTTAGCTTTAGCCTTGGCTACGGCAGCAGCAATTTTTGCTTTCTTAAGCTCTTCGGGAGAAGCTTGTTCCGCGATATTCTCTTCAGACACTTCTAGGCTTGAGTTAGATTCTGACTCACCCGTTAAATTTGTCTCTTTTTGCGCTTTTTTAGCTTTTGCTTTTGCAATGGCCGCAGCGATTTTTGCTTTTTTATCGAGTACAGGTTGCTGGCTTGCAGTTGAGTCAGAAGCAGGTTCTATTGATTCATCGGATTCAGTTCGTTGCTTTGCAAGTTTTTTAGCTTTTGCTCTAGCAACGGCAGCAGCAATTTGTGCTTTTTTATCGTTAGCAGGTGTTTCTATATGTTCAGACTGAGTATCTTCAGATTGCTGAACTTGCTTCTTGGCTTTAGCTCGAGCAATTGCTGCAGCAACTTGTGATTGTTTGTCTGATGTTGCTTCTGGTGATTTGCCCTCAGAAGACTTTTTCGCTTTAACTCTGGCAAGTGCAGCTGCAACAGCGCCTTTATCACCAGATGACATATTGGATTTACGGCGCTCAGCTGCTTTTTTCGCTTTTTCTTCACGTTCACGCTTTTCTTTTTCTAAACGTTCAAGGCGAGCATCAAATCGTTTCTTCGCTTGTTCTGCTGCAATTTGTTCTTGTTCTTCTTTACGAATAGCTGACTTAGCTACACGGTAATATTCAACGAGTGGAATGTCTGAAGGGCAAACATAGTTACAACAGCCACACTCGATACAATCCTTTAAGTTATAACTGGCCGCTTTGTCATATTCTTCTGCTTTAGAATGCCAGAAAAGCTGTTGAGGTAATAAACCCGCAGGGCAGGCTACAGCACATTCACCGCAGCGAATACAAGCACGTTCATTTGACTCTGTAGTAAACTCGCTGATTGATGGTACAATGATACAGTTCGAACCTTTTAAAATTGGTGCACTCAGATCAATTTGCATATGTCCCATCATCGGGCCACCAACGATAAGTTTTACATTCCTTTTATCTCTCACACCAACCGAATTCAATAAGTGCTCGATAGGTGTACCAATTGGCACCCAGTAGTTACCTGGTCTTGTAACATTCTCACCTGTTATGGTCACCACACGTTCTATGAGTGGTTTACGTTGTTCAATAGCTTCGCCAATCGCCATAGCGGTACCGACGTTATGAACAACAACACCTAACTGCGCTGGAATACCTCCAGAGGGTACTTCCTTTCCGGTGAGGATTTGGATAAGTTGCTTTTCACCTCCAGAAGGGTACTTAGTCGGAACGACAGTGACTCTGCCTTTACTGGCTAAAGCGCCAAATTTTGCTAAAGCGATATTCATTGCTTTAGCTGCTTCTGGTTTATTATCTTCAATTGCAATAATAAATCTAAGAGGGTCGAGCAATGCGTCGATATAAGTCATGCCTTTAAGAATATCTTCAGCATGTTCACGCATTAGCCTGTCGTCAGAGGTAATGTACGGTTCACACTCAATACCGTTGATGATCACTAATTCAATATCACTGATTGGATTAAGCTTAATATGGCTTGGAAAAGCCGCTCCCCCCATACCAGCAATGCCTGACTCACGAATGCGTGTCAGCATTTGCTCATTAGAAAGCTCTTCAGATGGTAGATTTATTGATTCAAGCCATTCATCTTTACCATCTGCACTCAATACCACACTCAATACAGAAAATGCAGATGGGTGATTACTGGCTCTTGGTTCAATGGCTTTAATTGTCCCTGAAGTCGGTGCATGAGCCGGTAAGTGACCATTACCCTCTGTAAGTGATTCACCTTTTAATACACGATCACCAACGGCAAATTTAAGAATGCAATTTTGCCCGACTGTTGGCACTGGGATAATAAATTCATCAGCAAGTGGAAGCCTATCAATATTAGATTTATTGGACAGGTGCTTATTTTCAAGAGGGTGAATGCCTCCCGAATACGGCCAAAGTGCTCCTTGATCAATTTGTTCCAGTAAACTTAACACTGACGCTCCTCTTCCAACAACTTGACGGGTATAGCATTTAACTTCCAATCCCAGTTCGTTATGTTTTGTTCAACTGGAATCATATCAATGCAATCTACAGGGCAGGGTTCAACACACAAATCACATCCTGTGCAATCTTTAGATATTACGGTATGCATTAATTTACCGGCACCAACTATGGCATCGACAGGGCAAGCTTGAATGCATTTAGTGCAACCTATACATTCTTCCTCTCGTATATAGGCGACTTTTTTAACTTGAGAATCTTCAGTAACATTTAAAGGCTCAGGTTCAACCCCCATAATATCTGCCAGCTTTTCCATTGTTGCTGAGCCACCAGGAGGGCATTTATTAATTTTTTCGCCGTTGGATATAGCCTCAGCGTATGGCCGACAACCAGGATATCCACATTGACCACATTGCGTTTGGGGTAAAGTTGACTCCAATTGTTCGACAATAGGGTTACCTTCAACTTTGAATTTTTCTGAGGCATAACCAAGAAGAAAACCGAAGATTAAAGCGATAACAGTAAGTACGATTACAGCGGTAAAAATATCAACAATCATTATTTAACAAGCCCCGTGAACCCCATAAAGGCTAATGACATTAAACCTGCGGTGATCATTGCAATGGCACCACCTCTAAAAGGTGTTGGTATATCTGCGGCGGCTAAACGCTCTCTCATTGCCGAAAATAAGACCAGAACGATCGAGAAACCTACAGCGGCACCAAAACCATAAACGGCGGATTCAAGAAAATCGTGTTTTTCATTGATATTCAATAGTGCAACACCAAGTACGGCGCAGTTAGTGGTGATTAACGGTAGATAAATACCTAAGGCACGATAAAGCGATGCACTGGTTTTTTGAACAACCATTTCGGTAAATTGAACCACCACAGCAATCACAAGAATAAAGCTGATGGTGCGTAAATACGTTAAATCGAAAGGAACCAGAATATAAACGTTAACAAGATAGCTGAGCACAGAAGCGAGCGTTAAAACAAAGGTGGTAGCCATCGACATGCCAATAGCGGATTCAAGTTTACTTGAAACCCCCATGAACGGGCAAAGGCCGAGGAACTTTACGAGAACAAAATTATTTACCAGTACCGTGCTTATTAACAACAGCAGATATTCAGTCATTGCAAATCATAAAAAATGAATAATGAGTGCTATTATCGACTTTTATTAAGATTTAAACAATATCCTGACCTAAATCAGTCAAGTATCTTGCTGCTTTTATGTTCAAAAGTGATCAATGAGTTAGCTATGCTGCTTTTGTTAGCTTTGGAGAGGCTATATAAAAACCTTGTAAACCATCTACTAATAGCTGTTCAAGTTCAACCTTTTCTGATTGGCTTTCAATGTTCGTTGCAATAACAGTCACACCAATTCGTTTGGCAAGATCGACCATCATTTTTACAAAAAACTTGTTATCGTCATTAGTTTCAATTTGTTTCGTAAAGCTACCATCGAGTTTAATAAAGTCAGGACGAACTTCTTTAAAGAAACGAAACGCAGATAGCCCCATTCCAAAGTGTTCTATTGAAACTTTTAAACCTAAACTGTGCGCTAGCCTCACAAAATTGGCTGAAGCCGTTGTGTTTGCTTGAATTCCTGTTTCATTGACTTCCAAAACTAATTTAGTTGCTAGCTTTTGATGCTGTTTAAAGAAATCTTTCATCCAAGCTTGAAAGCTAGGGTGTAGAGCAGAAGATGTACTGATATTGACGCCGAAGCTCCCTGTTAATAGCGGGTTCTCTCTGAGCATTTTGACGACACTGGTAAGAATTAACTTATCTAAAATCGTGATTAAATCATATCTTTCTGCCATCGCAATTACAGCCGCAGTGGGTAACAGTTTTCCTTCACTATTCTTAAACCGAGTTAACAGTTCTTGGTAAAAGTTTTTAGACGCTCTACATGATTGAATCGGTTGTTGATAAAAAACTAACGACTTACGTTTGATCAAGTTTTCAATAGTGATCTTCCAGCGGTTGTCTCCAACTTGTTCAATATTGTCTGCTTTTTCTATCGCATGATAACAGTTAGGTCCCATAGTCTGAGCAATGCTCAATGCTGCATCTGCTAGTGATAGAAGCGCGATAGGTTTGGAGTCTGCTTTGTAAGGGATCAAGGCAAAGTGCGCAATCGATGATGATTTAAGTGTTTGTTGGTAGAGCTCAAACTCGCCTTTTATTTTTTTTAGTACAGACTCTGTTTCGGAAAATTTAACATGTGGGATGATCGCAGCGAATTCAGCACTGGAAATTCTGAATAGATTAGAGGCTGTATACTTTTCAACGTTTTTTGTCAGTGTCTGTGCGATTTGTTTTAAGTAGCTATCGCCAGCAAGTCGTCCTTTTGATTGATTTATTTGCGACAGTTCACTTGCCTTTAGTAAAAGAAAAACGCCATTATGGTCATGTGCTTTAAGAGAATTTAAGGCTTCTGTAAATTTAAGTGTATTACTCAGTCCTGTTAAAGAATCCGAATAAGCATTTTTATCTAGCTTTCTGTTTTCTTCGATCAATACTTGAAGTTTTAGACCTATCTTTTTTCGACTTTCACGCAGCGCATTTTCAACGGGACTAAAGTTTTTAGGAAGTCCAAAAGAGTTATTTATACTGCTCGGTCGCTGTTCCGTGTATGTAGATATAATTTCGACGAGTTTGTTGATTAGTTGCTTATTAATACTCATGCAAGTATAGGCAACAAAAGCAATGACTATGTAAGCAAAGAAAGAATATAGCCCAATACTGAAAAGCTTATTAAGAAGTCCTTGCTTGGAACGTTGTAAGTTAAATTTTACTTGTAAGCGGCCAGTTGAAAGCTGAGTTGTCGTTCCTGGGTTTTTGGAAATAAGAGAGCTTAAGAAATGGTCATTACTAGGAAGGATGCTTCCACGAGTGAAATTATTATCTCTATTTTCTTTATCAATAAATTGAAAAAATCGAAGCGGAATTTGCTTTTGAATTAGACGATACAATTCCTCGCCATTTCCAGCCCAAGAATCGTATTCACCGATAACCTTATGATATTCAGCTGTTTGATGCGCAGAGATAGTGTTGAACTCTCTGTTGGCGTCGACATATAACCAGCCCCACAATGCACCTAAACAAAGCAACAAAAATAACTGGTAAATTTTCGATGTAAACATAACCAATCCGATCCTTCAGATTTACAAGGTAAGCTTCAAGTCGATTGAATAGATTTCCATATTATTCAAAACCTCTGACTACAAATGCAATTGAAGATTATTGTAACGATTTTTTTAGTAAAGAAAAACTAAATGATGAATAATTGAGAAGAAAATTGGCTCCCCAGACTGGACTCGAACCAGTGACATACGGATTAACAGTCCGCCGTTCTACCAACTGAACTACAGGGGAATAGATATGATTATAAATTTAGTGGCTCCCCAGACTGGACTCGAACCAGTGACATACGGATTAACAGTCCGCCGTTCTACCAACTGAACTACAGGGGAATACTAAATTTTATTTCGATTGGCTCCCCAGACTGGACTCGAACCAGTGACATACGGATTAACAGTCCGCCGTTCTACCAACTGAACTACAGGGGAATCGAAATATGATGTTTAGAAAGTTTGGCTCCCCAGACTGGACTCGAACCAGTGACATACGGATTAACAGTCCGCCGTTCTACCAACTGAACTACAGGGGAATCGACTTTCTTTCACATCTTGTTCTAACGCTTTGTAAATTGGCTCCCCAGACTGGACTCGAACCAGTGACATACGGATTAACAGTCCGCCGTTCTACCAACTGAACTACAGGGGAGTGGCTTCAACATCTCGTTGAGAACGGAGCGCATATTAAAACGGACTTTGGAGTGAGTCAACTGAGGTTTTAAAAAAAAGTGTAATTAAGGTGTTAAGTGGTCATCTAATCAGCATTATGATTAAGAAATAAAAAAGGTGGTCAATTTCTATGCCACCTTTTTGATTAAATCATTTATCTTTCTGATTAGAAGTTTGCACTTCTTGGCGCTCGAGGAAATGGAATTACATCACGGATGTTAGAAACACCGGTCACATAAGAAACTAAACGCTCAAAGCCTAATCCAAAACCGGAATGTGGAACTGTACCGTAACGACGCAAGTCTCGGTACCACCAATAATCTTCCTTATCTAGATTCATTTCTTCTAGGCGAGCATCTAATACATCAAGACGCTCCTCACGTTGAGCTCCACCAATAATCTCACCAATTCCAGGTGCTAATACATCCATAGCTGCAACGGTCTTACCGTCTTCATTCATGCGCATATAGAATGCTTTAATGTCTTTCGGATAGTTTTTGACTACGACAGGTGCATTAAAGTGTTCTTCAGCTAAGTATCTTTCATGTTCAGAGTGAAGATCGATACCCCATTCAACTGCAAACTCAAACTTCTTATTGCAATTTTTTAGGATTTCTACGGCTTCGGTGTAGTCGACTTGAATAAAGTCAGATTCAACAAATGACTCTAAACGTTCAATAACCTTTTTTTCAACACGTTGCGCAAAAAACTCTAAATCATCACGACGCTCAGCTAATACTGCTTTAAACGCATATTTCAGCATATCTTCTGCAAGTGTTGCGATGTCATTCAGATCAGCGAAAGCCACTTCAGGCTCAACCATCCAAAATTCAGCTAAGTGGCGGCTTGTGTTAGAGTTTTCAGCACGGAAAGTTGGGCCAAATGTGTAAACTTTTGACAGAGCACAAGCATAAGTTTCAGCGTTTAATTGACCTGATACTGTCAAAAAAGATTCTTTTCCGAAGAAATCTTTATCGTAATCCACTTCACCTTTGTCAGTGAGAGGGATATTTTGCATATCTAATGTTGAAACACGGAACATTTCACCCGCACCTTCACAGTCAGAGGCTGTGATAAGTGGCGTAGAGGCCCATAAGAAACCTTGCTCATGGTAAAAGCGATGAATGGCTTGTGACAAACAGTTACGAACACGCATAACAGCACCAATAATATTGGTACGAGGACGTAAGTGAGCTAATTCACGAAGATGTTCAATTGAATGACGCTTTGCTGCCATTGGGTATGAGTCAGGATCGTCAACCAAACCAACCACTTCAACTCCAGTTACTTGCAGTTCAAACTTTTGGCCTTTACCTGGTGATTCAACAACTTCACCAGACATGATAACTGAACAACCAGCCGTTAAACGAAGTACTTCATCTTGATAATTATTAAGAGAATTTGGAACAACGCCTTGGATCGGGTCGAAGCAAGAACCATCATAGACAGCTAAGAAAGAGATTCCAGCTTTGGAATCGCGACGAGTTCTTACCCAGCCTCTTACTGAGACAGTTGAACCCACAGAATGCTCCCCTTTAAAAACAGAGGCGATGCTTGCAATAATCATTGTTGCTTGATTCTCCAATAAAGCAATACATAAAAAATAGACCGCTTATATTACCTCTTATAGTTTCAGAAACAAGGAATAATCATCGCCATACAGCTGAATAAAGAGTAGGTTTGAGCTGAAATCTTCTCGCTATTTTGATGATTTGGCTATTAAGTTCATTTTATGAGATTTATATGCAACCCATCGAAATAAAGGTTTGTATATACCCATGATACCTGAAACAGGCATCTTCAAGTAATATGGGTATATACAATTCCTGAGCATGAAAATATGTCACAAATATTGAGTAATCTGAAATTTAATTATCCTAGGGCAGGGGTTGTTGTTTTAACAAATTCACACTATAAAACAGCGATTCGAGCGATAGAGAATGGTTTATATTTGAGATAGTCTGATTTTATGCTCGTAGACGGTGTTGGTAATTCATGCTATGAAAAACTATGGCGACAGTCGACCAAAGGGTGCTAGTTGATAAATACAGACGACTCGAAGGCATTTTTCATGCTTACCATAACTCTTTTAATTATTTAGTTTTTATTGATGACTAAAAGAGTCATATTTGTGAAGCAGCTGAGTTTGCTCATATGAAAAAAATTGACTGTCAGTTAACCAAAACCAAAGGTAATGCAGAAGAATTAGCAAGAGCAAGATTATTAGCAAAACGGCAAAAGTAGAAATTTTGCTAATTATTCGAAACCTTTCTTACTAATACATCAATTATCGATGCTGTAATGCCCCAAATATATTCTCCTTGGCTATGAAGAACTAACACTTCATATTCGATACCTTGTTGAGATGTTCTAATCTCAGATCGATTCAGAGCGTTAAAAAATTCAGAAATAGGAATACTAAAGCAGCGGCTCACTTCATTTGGATCTAGTTTTAAGCTGGAAAGATCATTGATTAAAGCAATAACTGGAAATACTTTAAATCCAGTATAAGTATGTTGAACAGGCAGAGAGCCAAGTATTTCGATGTTATTCGAAGTTATGCCAATTTCTTCTTCTGTTTCTCTTAATGCAGTATGAAAATAGCTCTGATCACATTCTGAAATCTTGCCACCTGGAAAGCAAACTTGCCCAGGGTGGTGTTTCAAATGAAAAGGTCGCTGAGTAAATAAAAGATGAATCTCCCCATTTTTTTCATGTGCGGGAATTAAAACGGCGGATTCGCGGTATTTTTTATAATGAGCAACACTATCAGGAATACAAAAACGATCAGCATTTTCAGGTTGTGGGCTGAGTAATAATCGCTCTTTGAATTCCTGTTTATTCATAGTAGTAACTTAACTCTCAAGCACTGGCAGAATTTTACTGACTTTATCATAGGTTTCTTGATATTCAGCGTCGACATTTGAATCTGCAACGATACCGCCGCCAGCCCAGCAATAGATTTTGTTGTTCTCCGTAACCAACGTTCTAATGGTAATGCTCGTATCCATCTTCCCATCTTGGCTGATGTATCCAATCGAACCACAATAAATACTGCGCCTGCTCGGCTCAAGTTCTTCAATAATTTCCATTGCACGAATTTTGGGAGCACCAGTAATAGAACCTCCCGGAAAGGTCGCATTTAATAAATCGGTTGCGCTCAAACCATCTTTTAAATCCGCAGTGACGGTGCTTACAAGGTGATGTACTGCTGGAAAACTTTCGATGTCGAATAGGTTGGGTACTTTTACGGTACCAGCTTTGGCTACTCGACCGAGGTCGTTACGTAATAAGTCAGTAATCATGAGATTTTCAGCTCTATCTTTTACTGAGTTTTGCAGTTGAACCGCAGCACGCTGATCCTCAACAGAATCAGAGCTTCTTGGTAAAGTACCTTTGATGGGTTTAGTTTCAACTTTTCCGTTATCAAGTTGCAAAAAACGTTCTGGTGAAATCGACAAAATAGTATGTTGAGGTAAGCGTATATATGCAGAAAAAGGCGCTTGGTTTTGGTGACGAAGTTTCAAATATGCCTGCCATTCGTTACCAGAGTAATTTGCTGAAAACCGCTGAGTTAGATTGATTTGATAGCAATCACCACTCAACAAATATGAATGCACTTTATTAAACTTATTGGCGTACTCTGTTTTTGTTATCTGTGCTTGCCATTTTCCAGATAATTTGAATTCTTGTTGAACATTTTTCGGACCACTAAGAGTTTCAGAGATCAATGCTTGCTTAGCATCAATGTACGATTCGTCATCAGAATAGCAGACGAGACTCCAAGTTTGGTCATGGTAATCGTAAATTAATGCCCAATCATAAAAACCAATATTCATCTCATTGAGTGATAAATCATTTTTAGCAAGTTCAGGTAGTTTTTCGACTCTTCGGCCTAAATCGTAATTAAAACTGCCCAATACACCACCTGAAAAAGGCAGTGAGCATTCCAGTTTGTCAGAAAAAATCGCTTGTTGATATTGTTTTAGAACATCAAACGGATTGCTTGTCGTTGTTTTATTCTGTAAATCACAACAAACCTGTGGATTGAGCACTTCAAAATGCGAGCATTGATTTTGCGTAACTAAGGTTGCAACAGGATCAAAGCTGATGATGTCGTACCTAGCATCTGGATGATTGGCATTCGCAGAGTCCAATAATACCGCCCATGGTTTATCTGCAAAATGTGAAAAAACGGCTTCTGTGGTTAAAGTGATGTCAATTTGTCGAACAGAAAGGCATTTTGACTTCCGTGTAACCATTAATTAGACCCTGTGATATAGCTCAAACATTCGGAAAATAGTATCATAAAAAACATCATCACAAATGATCCTATAATAAAAATGCCAATATCTGCATTGGTAGAAAACATGAATGCACTGGAGCGCGTTTAATATGACATCAAACACTCAAGATGCTGGTCAAACAGTAATCAAGCAAGCTGACTTTATCGAAAGCGTCGCAGATGCCCTGCAATATATTTCTTATTACCATCCCAAAGATTTTGTTGATGCAATGTCTGAAGCTTATGAGCGTGAAGAAAGCGCAGCGGCTAAAGATGCGATTGCTCAAATTCTGATTAACTCTCGCATGTCTGCAGAAGGTAAGCGTCCTTTGTGCCAAGACACAGGTATTGTGACGAGCTTTGTAAAGATTGGTATGAATGTTCGTTTTGATAAAACGGATATGACTGTTCAGCAAATGGTAGATGAAGGCGTGCGACGAGCATATATCAACCCAGACAACCCATTGCGCGCATCAATTGTAGCTGACCCAGCTGGCGCTCGTAAGAACACTCGAGATAACACACCTTCAGTGGTCCATCTTGAAATGGTGCCAGGTGATCACATTGAAGTAGCGGTTGCTGCAAAAGGTGGTGGCTCTGAAAATAAATCTAAGATGGCAATGTTGAACCCATCTGATGACGTTGCTGCTTGGGTTGAGAAAACATTACCTACCATGGGCGCAGGCTGGTGTCCTCCAGGTATGTTAGGCATTGGTATTGGCGGTACAGCTGAAAAAGCAGCGGTAATGGCGAAAGAAGCTTTAATGGAAAGTGTTGATATCCATGAGCTAATGAAGCGTGGTGCTCAAAATACAGAAGAAGAATTGCGTTTAGATATTTTCAAGCGTTCAAATGACTTAGGTATTGGTGCTCAAGGTCTGGGCGGTTTAACGACGGTTCTAGATGTGAAAATAAAAACTGCACCGACTCACGCAGCATCAAAGCCTGTTGTGATGATCCCTAACTGTGCAGCAACACGTCACGTTCACTTTCACATAGATGGAACAGGCCCTGCTGAGTTAGCGACACCAACATTAGAAGATTGGCCTGAAATTACACGTGAATCAGGTTCTGACGTAAAACGCGTAAACCTTGATTCAATCACTCAAGAAGAAATTGAAACGTGGAAAAGTGGTGACACCTTACTTTTAAACGGAAAGATGCTTACAGGTCGTGATGCAGCACACAAGCGAATTCAAGGTCTGATTGAATCAGGTGAAGGCTTACCTGAGGGCGTAGACTTCAACGGCAAATTTATCTATTACGTTGGCCCCGTTGATCCAGTTCGTGATGAAGTAGTCGGCCCAGCAGGCCCAACTACAGCAACTCGAATGGATAAATTCACTGACCTAATGCTTGAAAAAACAGGCATTATGGGCATGATTGGTAAGTCTGAGCGTGGTCCAGCTACGGTTGATTCAATTAAGAAACATAAAGCTGTTTATCTTATGGCTGTGGGTGGCGCAGCATATTTAGTGTCAAAAGCAATTAAAAAATCTCGTGTGGTCGCATTTAAAGACTTAGGTATGGAAGCCATTTACGAGTTTGATGTTAAAGACATGCCAGTAACTGTAGCGGTGGATTCAAATGGTGTTAATGCACATGAAACTGGCCCAGCAGAATGGAAAATCAAGATTGCTAATGCAGGTTAAGTAAGCAATTTTTTAACAAAACGCTCAAGTTTCTTGCTCGAGCGTTTTTGTTTCGATATTGTTCTAACCAAGTTTATATACCCTGATACCTGAAGATGCTCGATTTCAGCGAGAATGCACAGCTTGTTAATCAAGGCGACAGTGTGCGGCAATAGTGAGCTATTGTTAGTACTGGCAACACAGAGTAACAAGCTGTGCAACTTTCACTGCGTGGACTGCTCAGCGCCAATTCTTCTTTGTTACATTAGCTCGAAAGAATCCCGATATTCCTTCGCTAATGCGCCTCAAAGAATGGGCTCTGAGAAAGTCCTGAAACAGGCATCTTCAAGTAACATGGGTATATACGTCTATTCAACTTTTAATAAGCACAAAACATGAAAAAACTAACAATAACAAGCGCTGCAATTGCCTTAGCTATAGGTGTAAGTGCACCTGTGTACGCAGAAAAAAACAATAATTCGCATCCTTTCAATGTCAGTGATCTTACACACCTTAATAAGTTGCACAGTGCAGCGGTTTCTCCGGACGGAAGTAAAGCAATTTATGCCGTTAAGCACCGTTTCCAAGATGGTACAACGTCATCAAATTTATACTCATTAAACCTAAATGATACTGAAGCAAAGCCATTTCAGTTAACTCACGATAAAGGCACTGAGCACTCAGTTCAGTTTGCAGCTGATGGTAAGTCGATTTATTTCCTTGCCGTTCGCAACGGCTCTACTCAGCTTTACAACCTACCTTTAACGGGGGGGGAAGCGAAACAAGTTTCTGATTTAAGCCTAGGTATCGATGATTACAAATTATCTAATGATACCGATCAAGTGGCGATGAGCATTCGTGTATTTCCTCAGTGTGAAACACTAAAATGTTCAAAAGATAAATTTGATAAAGAAGCGAATAAAAAGACAACGGGTCGTACTTATACTCAGTTAATGGTTCGTCACTGGGATACGTGGGAAGATCACGCCCGTAATCATATCTTTGTTGCATCTATCGATGGTAATAAGTTAGGAAAAATCACAGATGTTACCCAAGGTTTAGATACTGAAACGCCACCAAAGCCGTTTTCAGGTATGGAGGAAGTTACTTTCACTCCAGATGGTAAGTCAATCGTATACAGTGCAAAAGCGCCAAGTAAAGAGCAATCTTGGACAACAAACTACGATTTATGGCAAGTTGCTGTAACAGGTGGCGAAGCGACAAACCTTACTCCAGAAAACAAAGCGTGGGATTCACACCCTGTATTCTCATCTGATGGCCGTTATATGGCGTATTTTGCGATGACTCGTGCGGGAGCTGAAGCGGATCGTTTTCGTATTATGTTGCGCGATACAGTAACAGGACAAACTAAAGAAGTTGCACCACTATGGGATCGAAGCCCAAGTTCAATTATGTTTGGTGATGATAATCAAACTCTTTACGTGACAGCGCAAGATGTTGGTCAAGTTACATTATTTGAAGTGAATACTCAGTTTGGTGATGTACGTCCAATCTACAACAAAGGTTACAATAGTTTTGTTGCCGTTGAGAATGGTAAGGCTATTTTTTCTCATAAGAGCCTTGATGAGCCAGGTGATTTATACAGCATTAACCTAAACGGAGAAGGCCTTAAACAAATCACTCACGTAAATGAAGAAAAGCTTAAAGACATCAAATTTGGTGAATATGAGCAATTTACTTTTAAAGGCTGGAACAACGAAGACGTTTATGGTTATTGGATTAAGCCCGCTAATTATGAAGAAGGTAAAAAGTATCCTGTTGCTTTCTTAGTTCACGGTGGTCCGCAAGGGTCGTTTGGCAACGGTTTTAGTGGCCGTTGGAATGCACAACTTTGGGCTGGAGCTGGCTATGGTGTCGTGATGGTCGACTTCCATGGTTCAACAGGTTATGGTCAAAAATTTACGGATTCAATCACTAAAGATTGGGGTGGTAAGCCGCTTGAAGATCTTCAAAAAGGCCTAGCAGCTGTTGGTCAGCAACAAGAGTGGTTAGATACTAAAAACGCTTGTGCATTAGGTGGCTCATACGGTGGCTACATGATGAACTGGATTGAAGGTAAATGGAGCGATGGTTTTAAATGTCTTGTAAACCATGCAGGTTTATTTGATATGCGCTCAATGTACTATGTAACTGAAGAACTTTGGTTCCCTGAGCACGAGTTTGGTGGTCAATACAAAGATAATAAAGCGTTATACGAAAAGTTTAACCCAGTTAATTACGTTGAGAACTGGAAAACGCCAATGCTCGTGATTCATGGCGAGAAAGATTTCCGAGTTCCTTATGGACAAGGTCTGGCGGCGTTTAGCTTCTTACAACGTAATAACATTCCGTCAGAGTTATTAATTTTCCCAGATGAGAATCATTGGATTCTGAATCAAGATAACCTAGAGCAGTGGTATGGCAGTGTTCTAGGCTGGATGGAACGTTGGACGAAGAAGTAAGCTCTAAACTGAGTAAAGAAAGAAGAGGCCGAATGGCCTCTTCTTTCTATTGAAAAGATTAAGTTTGATGCTGGGCAATAAAGTATCAAACTGTATCAGCTGTAATGTGATGTTTTCTAGCTCATTTCTATGCCCTAAACCTTTACAGTTATAAACATCAGGTTGCATCCCAATTAGGAAAGCTTGGAAGTGTAAAAGATAAAGCTCGTGGATGGTGGGTTCATTCAACACTTTTATTAGATGCCTTTACCACCAAGACCATTGGCCTT
>NZ_JAFEUN010000093.1 GCF_016900895.1 Parashewanella hymeniacidonis | reverse complement strand
AACAGAAAAAGACAAGTTAATGCAACAGAGTATTAGTGGTAATAAGCATCATAGAGCGCCACTAAGGCTGAGTCATATCTAAACAAAAGTGAGCTGATAAATAGCTCACTCACATCACAAAATCATTTCTGAGATATTTGCATATATTAAGTAGCGTCGGGCTGGTTCAACAACCAGATAAGGCGCAGGCTGCGCTACGCCTATCCTTATTTATTAGCCTAGACGACCAATATACTTGATTTTTTGGTTCTCAATGATTGAATGCCATTACAAGCAGGAATACTTAAAACTCCAAATTTATACTTTGGACTGCCATCGTATCGGTCACCGAGCGGTAAACTGCCAACTAGTTTAATAACCAATCTATTGATTTTACAACTCTCAGTGTTTGTTTGTTCAAATGATGAATCAACGCTGAGTGTGACCATAACAATATTGCAGAATACTCCGCTACCACCAGTGTTAGACCAAGTTCGTAAAATATGTACGCCACTGAATGAACAACCAAGGTATTGATATTTAAACCAACCTTCATCATGTTCAGAAGTGACTATGGTATTTTCACCCTCAATATTTTGAGAGGTTATTTTTCCAAAGTATCGATTACTTTTATTTGATTTTTCAATATTTATTGAAACAATTTGATCGCCGGTATCGCTGAGCCAACCACAGAGGTCTTCTAAGATCCTTGGATTTATAAAATCTGAGTCGACGAACGAGTATTTTGTAAAATCAAAATCTCTGACCAATTTACTTTTTGGAGTCAGCGAGAAAATATTTTTACCAATAATTCCATGTATATCATCTCGGAAAAATGCAGCGGTACTCATTAGCAGAACCACTACAGGCTCAGGACTTGGGTCAAGATACAGCCATACAATGCAGCCAATAAATGCTAGAAAATTTATCATTCTAAACATTGACTGTTACTCCTTAGTTCCTTGAGAGGCTAACGCCTGCTTAACAGGCAAATGCTGGTTGGCTATAATCCGAAGCGCAGCGTAGGAGCCAACCAGTATTTGTCCTTGTTGAAGCACTTGTTATGTAACGTTTTGCAAATTAAATAGCGATACATAAAAAGTAAAATACATAAAAAGTAAAATACATAAAGCATAAAATAAAACCTAACAATATAGCCAAAACGCTAAATATTTTTGATTTTGGCTTGGGTTTTAAACCGTAACTGTTTTTCTGTGACGTGCCAGGTAATAAAAACAATAAGATATTTAGCCCTGGGATCCAAAGAACAAATGATAAAGCTAGCTTCCAATTGAGGTCTTGCACTCTAGAACTAGTGAAGAAAACGCTCAGAATGACTGGTAATAGCCATAACCAAGAAGGTGAAATGCTGATATTTGCTGATGAAGTAATACCAACATTTTTAACCATAGAAAAAGTAGATGATGAAGCAAAAGCAATAGACATAAATACTGGAAGAAGTACCCAAGCCATAAATGTATTTAAAACATATTCAGTTCTTCCGTTGCTTGTAGTTTTTACTTTAGCTTTTTCATTTTCAGCTATTTTTTCGACAACCTTTTCACTAATTTTTTTATTGGGTTTAGAAAATAGATTTGAATAACATCTCTGACAATAATTACATGATTCAACTAGCTTAAGTTCTTGCTTATCAAAAGAGCCCATACAACAAGAGCATTTCATCCTGATACTCCGAATTAGTTACATAACGCCTCAATAAGGGGCGCCGAAGGCGTCCCACTTGATTGACTTGTTATATTTTTCTTGCGACGACCTGGATAAGGTTTTTGTTTTTTGTATGATTTTCACTTTTTAGGTTTGAAAGTATGTCCTTGGCGACCCTCGAATAGTTCTCACCAAACTCACGCTTTAAACCATTTAATCTTGCCAGCCGCGCTTCCCAGTTACGCAAAATATCTCTCGATGCTGGGCCATCGAAGTTCAATTCTCGGTCACTGACTTGACTATTCTCGAATATGATATGAAATCCTGCTTGAGATAGAAGTCTGTGAATTTTTGAGCCAAAATCGAAGTCATAATTTCCGCTTTCATGAGAACTTTGCTCAAATCCTTTGACTTGTTCATAAAACTTAGAGGTTGGTGACATATTTCCAGATATGAAGCATGAAATATCTATTAGTGATATCCAACCTCCGAAGTCTATATGCTCATATATCGCTTTTAGGGTACTGGCAGGATTAGGAAGATATGAAAGTGTGAAGCTCGACCAGACTCCTGAAAAATTATCAAGGTTATGGAAGTCTATGTTCTGTATGTCTTCGCAAATATATGTCTGATTGCCTTTTTTGTTCCTTTCACAAAACTCTATAAATTGTTCATTTATATCAAAACCAGTAACTTTTGATGTTTCATCAGATAATAGATCTGAAACTGAACCTACAGAGCAACCAAGATCAAGAACAGAATCACTCTCGTGGATAGGAATATTTACAAGACAAGAATTCCATTCTCTCCACTTTTGTTGGTTCTGATACTCTTCAAGAAGATTCATGTTTACTCGATGTTTAGGAAAAATATAACAGCTTATTAGAAGGAAAAAATCCTGCTTTTACACATCAGACCACTTCCTTTTCTATTTTTTGAATGTAACCAAGTTAACATAAATAACGTTATAATTTCAATCACTAATAGATATCAATATAAATACTCTGTGAGTGAAAGCGGGAATTAATCCTTTTTTCCGGTGGAAAGCGGGAATTTTTGTACTACTGTTAATTTATCCAGCGGAAAAAATTAATTATTTATGAAAAATTCACCTTTTCTCAGCCACATCTCTGAATATATGATTAGCCGCCATTTCGCCAAAAGAACCATAGAGACCTACTTGCATTGGATTAAGGGCTACATCATATTCAATGATAAAAAGCACCCTTCTCAGCTTTCTAATTGTAATGTAGAAAACTATCTCTCTTTTTTGGCGAACCAAAAGAATGTTTCTCCTTCTACACAAAAAATTGCGTTAAATGCGATTAATTTTTTATACAAAGAAATCTTAAAATCACCATTAGATCTTAATTTAGAGTTTAATAAATCTACACGCCAAACCAAATTACCCGTTGTACTGACACCAGAAGAAGTTACTCAGCTAATTGCACACACAGATGCAAATAAAACACTCGTAATAAAATTGTTGTATGGCAGTGGGTTACGATTAATGGAAGCGATAAGGTTACGAGTCCAAGATATTGATTTCGATTATTGTTCGATTATGGTCTGGAATGGTAAGGGGGGGAAGCATCGCAGAGTCACCCTAGCAAAAGAACTTATTGAGCCGTTAAAGTTGCAAATTGAATCTTGTAGGAGCTTTTATGATAATGACATGAATCTCAGTAGTTATTCTGGTGTGTACTTACCTTACGCACTTGCTCAAAAATACCCACATGCTCCTAAGATGTTTAATTGGCACTATTTATTTCCTTCGAATCGTTTGAGCGTCGACCCACATTCAAAACAATGCAATCGACGTCATCATATTGATGAAACCACTGTGAGAAAGGCCGTTCTGATTGCTTCTAGAAAAGCCCAAATAAATAAACGAGTCAACTGTCATACTTTACGCCATTCTTTTGCTACTCATTTACTACAAAGAGGAACGGATATAAGAACAGTTCAAGAACAATTGGGTCACTCTGACTTAAGAACCACTCAAATTTATACTCATGTCATACAAGCAGGTGCAAATGGTGTAAGAAGCCCTTTAAGCGATCTTTAAAAGATTTATAGGTTTGTCAAAGTATGATGTGATAAAGCTATCAATTTGATATATTAGCGTAGCGTTATCGTTACCGTGGAAAAATAATTATGAAAGGGAAAGCAACGTCCTTCGACATTGCCCATCTCGCAGGGGTTTCTCAATCCACTGTTTCTAGAGCTTTACGTAACAGTTCTGTTGTAAAAAAAGAGACCATTGAAGAAGTTAAGCGAATAGCTAAAGAGCTCAATTACAAAGTCGATAAACACGCCAGTAGTTTACGTACTCAAACAAGCAAAACCCTGGCACTTTTAATATTTGCTGATCCAACATCGGATAATTCATTAATTAATCCTTTTTTCTTATCTATGCTTGGCTCTATCACTCAAGCAACGGCTAAAAAGGAATACGATTTATTGCTTTCTTTTCAGCATCATTCTGATGATTGGCATGCAGATTATGAAGACAGTCAAAAAGCCGATGGCATCATTTTACTTGGCTATGGAGATGCAGTTGATTTCGAACCCAAGTTAAAGCAATTAAATGAACAAGGTACTCATTACGTTCGCTGGGGTCCACAGTCAGATAATCATCCTTCAATTTGTTGCGACAATAAAAACGGTGGCCTACAAGCTACAAGTCATTTACTGGAGTTTGGCCATAAGAAAATTGCCTTTATTGGTGATGCATCTGTCCACTGTCCAGAATTTTTTGATCGCTATCAAGGCTATGCTGAAGCCTTAATAAAGTCAGGGCAGCCTATTGAGCCGAAGCTACAGTTAGATGCGATATCTACAGAGCAATCAGGTTATGAAGCAACATTAAAATTACTTGAAAGCCATCAGAGCTTTTCAGCTATTTTTGCAGCTAGTGATCTTATTGCTATTGGTGCCATCAAGGCGTTAAAAGAGAAAGGTAAACACATCCCTACGGATATTAGTGTTGTTGGGTTTGACGACATTCAAATCGCACAGTTTATGAACCCACCTCTAACTACAATTAAACAAGATACCGTCAAAGCTGGTGAGGTATTGGTTGATATTTTAATTGATAAAATTCAGGGTAATGATCAGAAACAAATCTTTTTAAGCCCAGAGTTAATTATCCGAACATCAAGTAAACCAGTTTAGAACATAAGAAAGCCCCATGCATGGGGCTTTCTTATCGATTAAAGACGACCAAGTCGATGCGCCATTGAGTTTCTGAGCGCTTTAAGTAAGTCAGGCGATGTAACTTCTTGATTGAGCAAAAACACTTTAACACTATGTGGATTTAAACGAATCGATTTACTTGAGTTCAGCTCTTTTTGAGTACCCTCAAGTGCTTCAACCCACTTTCCAGCTGGTAAGTTATTTGGCAACTTGAACTCTTGTGAACTCTCACCTTTATTCAATAAAACTAATGCGGTTTGGTTCACACCTTGATACTGATAGATACGATAAAACATAGCTTTATCGTTGCTCAGTTCTACAGGAATTTGAAGCCCTTTTTGCAATGCAATGTTTTCTTTTCGTACTTTAGCGATTTTTGCTAAGTGTTCAGTAATTTTATTGTTCTTTGCTTTAGCGATATTGTCGATACCGTAATAATTGCGGTTACCAAAATGTTCGCCCTTCCCTCGCTCAAACCCAATTTCACTGCCGTAATAAACAACTGGAATGCCACGTGCCGTAAATAGCCAATTGTGAGCATCAATAAAGCCATGATCAGTCGCATTCATACGAGCCATGTCGTGGTTATCGTAGAATGTAGTTAACATATAAGGGTTTGCGTAAGGACCATTAACTAAATGCAAGGCTTCATTTAAATGCTCAAAGCCTTTACCACTCGCAAAGACTTCATCTAATGCTTTTTTTAATGGAAAATCCAATACGCTCATACCACCAAATTTAGGGTATGTGTATCGAGCTATATCATTGGCATCGTACGAGTAAGCTTCACCAAACATAAATAAATTCGGATAATGCGCACGAATTTTCTGAGTGAACTTACCCCACACTTCTGCAGGAACATGCTTTACAGTATCAATACGAAATGCTGACGCCCCCTCACCTAACCATTGAAGATATGCGCCAACAAAATAATTTAGGGCTTCATCGTTTTCGACATTGATATCAGCAAGCTGTGCTAAATCCGGCTTCGTATAAAACCAACTGTGCATGCGCTCGGTTTCAGGCTGCAAACGTTCAGGTGATAAGTTCATGTGATCGGCCACCAATTTGCCGCTTTTGTCATACAACTTGCCAAATTCAGGTTGTATGGTAGGCATGGTATAAGCTGGTGAGCCGTGATTTATCACAACATCTAAAATCGTTTTGATGTCGTGCTTAGCAAATTCTTCATTTAATTGCTTGTAGTCGAGGTTTTTAGACGGTAAGTGTTTATCAAGTTGATAAAAATTGACTCCCCAATAACCATGATAACCAGACTTTCCTCTATCCATAGCAAATCCGGTCGGTTTGATCTCGTAACCGCCTGTGAATGCTTCTGCAGGATTTTGAATGATTGGCGTCATCCAAATTGAAGTGAACCCAAGGTCTTTGATGTATTGGGCTTGATCGAGAAGACCTCTAAAGTCTCCTCCCAAATAGCCTACGTTAGCTTGTTCGCCTGTTGGCCAATTTATTGGCTGATCAAAACCAGAGTCATTTTCAAAATTATTACTTTTATCGCCATCAACAAAACGATCAGTAACCACGAAGTAAACATTTTCTTTCGCAAATGGATGCAAAGTGCCATAAAAATCTTCAGCTTGAACCGGTGTAAAGCAAGCTGACATCGTCAACGCTAATGCTATTTTTTTCATTATAGTTATTGCCCTATAGCATGAATTTTATTGATATCTAATAAAATGAAGGATACTGGGTGCCCACAAACGCAGGCACAACAGTTATAACTTATTCATTGACTTCTTTTGTTACTCGTAGGGCAAATAAGCCTGAAATAACTAAGCTAATTGCACCAATGAGCAATGCATAAAGTGGCTGATTATCAAAACCAAGTCTCAATAATAGACCTAGGACACTTGCTGCTAATAGTTGTGGTATCACAATAAAGAAATTAAATATCCCCATATATGTGCCCATCTTATTAGCTGGTAACGAACCTGCAAGCATCGCATAGGGTAATGACAAAATCGAAGCCCAGGCAAAACCAATACCTATCATTGAGATG
Organism: Parashewanella hymeniacidonis; assembly: GCF_016900895.1. Taxonomy (GTDB): domain Bacteria; phylum Pseudomonadota; class Gammaproteobacteria; order Enterobacterales; family Shewanellaceae; genus Parashewanella; species Parashewanella hymeniacidonis. The sequence continues at coordinate 11,766 of NZ_JAFEUN010000093.1, read as the reverse complement.
ATCAGGTAATCAGGATCTTTAATGACTAGGAATAAGGCTAAACCGATGGCACCAAGCAGCAAGTTGATAAAATGTGTTTTGCGTAGTCCAATGGCTTTTACCATATACGGAATAAGGATTGCAGCTAATGCAGCAAAACCGTTATACGCAGCAAAAAGCACCCCAACCCAGTTAGCACCATCGTTATAGGCCACAGATGAAGGGTCAGAACTGCCAAAATGAACCGACGTAACGGTTGCTGTGGTATAAATCCACATTGCAAATAATGCAAACCATGAGAAGAATTGAACTACGGCCAGTTGCTTCATCGTAGTTGGCATCGTAAACAGGTCCTCAAAAATACTGTCAAAACCAGTAATTTTAGAATCACCTTTGCGTCGCATTGATACAATTAATTGCAGCAAACCAAAAAATGCGATGCTGATCGTTAAGACATAAAGCTGTTTATCCCACTGATTATCAAACACCAAGAATGTTGACAACAAGCCAGTTGCAAGCCAACCAAGGCCATTTCTTAAAAAGCTCTGTGCAGAAACAGTAAGTTTTTGATCACCGTCAGTTACATTTGAATCGCTAAATGACGCTAACTCTTCTGGCGAGTATTCTTTTGTCGAAAACACCGTCCAGCAAATGGCACTAAGTAAAACGACAGCACCGGCATAAAACGAGTATTTAACCGTATCAGGAATATGACCTTCTGCAGCATGGTTTTCAACACCAAAATGAGCTAAAACCCAAGGTAACATTGAGGCAACAACGGCACCGATACCAATAAAGAAACTCTGCATTGAGTATCCTTTAGCTTGCTGATTTTTTGGCATGTTATCAGCAACGAAGGCTCTGAATGGTTCCATAGAGACGTTTATTGAAGCGTCCAGAATCCAAAGCAAGCCTGCTGCCATCCACAAGTAACTTGCGTTTGGCATTAACACTAAAGCTAAACTGGTGAAAATTGCACCATAAAGGAAATAAGGTCGACGTCTACCTAAACCCGTCCATGTTTTATCACTAAAGTGGCCAATGATTGGCTGTACTAATAACCCTGTTACAGGCCCTGCAATCCATAGAATTGGGATCGCATCCATTTCTGCACCAAGGGTTTGGAAAATACGGCTCATATTGGCATTTTGTAAAGCAAAACCAAACTGGAGGCCTAAGAAGCCAAAACACATATTCCAGATTTGCCAAAAGGTTAACTGCGGCTTATCGTTCGCCATTCGAGTTTCCTTATTTTAGTTTTTTCATCCGATAAAATCGGCTTTTATAGTTGCCTAATATTATCGGGCTTAAGTGACTTTAAACACTTTTTACATACGTATTCAAAACAACAAGGGCTCGCTTGAGCCCTTGTTTCATTCAGAATCTAATCTATTCGACTAGAATTCTACCTTAACTTTCTGCGTATTAACCCATTGGCTTGCAAAGTTTAATCTTTCATCATTCCATTTAAACATGACTTTTTTGTCATTAACGTACACAGCTTTTGGCTTTTTGGTCACGTTATGTAAGACAAATGAGAGTTGACGTTTTTTCAGTGCTGATGCGTAATTATTCAAGTTACGTGATAGCTCAATGTTTAATTCTTTACCAGTAAAGTTAAACTCAAACTTCGCTAGCTCAAACTTTTCATCTTCAATGCTATTTGGATTGGTTCCATTATCTTCATACATTTGTCCATGAGCACGTTTCACCGAGTCATCATGATAATAATGCAAGGTTAAATGTTGTGTTGTGTAATCTTTCGTTGATTGCACGGCCTCAACCATAGGGATGAAGCTTCCTGCTTTAACCATCACAGGTAATGTTTCTAAGTCTGTCGGTTGAACTACCGTTTGGTTACCTACGTATCGAGTACCATTGAAAAAATCGAACCAAACCCCATTTGGCAATTCAACCTGCACTTCTTTTACATCAGGATCTACGACAGGTGTTACTAAGAATGCATCGCCCCACATATAACTCTTAGCATTATCAAACGCTTTATTTGAATTTTCAGCAAACATTAACGGACGCATAAGAGGCACACCAGTAGTACTGTTTTCAAACGCTAGCGTGTAGTTATAAGGCAGTAACTGGTATCTCAGCTTAATATACTTACGAACGATGTCTTTTGTTTTCTCATCATGAAAAACAGGCTCGGGAGCAATATTGTCTTGTGCATGTGGGCGATATACTGGCTGGAAAACGCCATACTGCAGCCATCGAGTATAAAGTTCAGGATCAAACTTCTCACCGCCTGCAAACCCGCCTAAATCTGAGTGAGTGTAACCCAAACCTAATAGACCCATTTGTAAGCTAAGCTCAACCTGTGGTTTTAAGCCGCCCCAACTTCTACTGACATCGCCTGTCCAAGGGATCATGCCATAGCGTTGAGAACCTACAAAGCCAGAACGCATCATGATCATATGGCGCTGCTCAGGTTGAGCTTGCTTTAACTTCTCAGATAGATTTTTTGCCCATTGGTGACCGTAAACATTGTGGATTTCATTAGCGGTTGCCGTTGGTGAACCTTCAACGATATCTAAAGTATGAACCGTATCGTGCGGATGAACTTCTGGCTCACCTAAGTCGCCCCACCAGCCAGCGACGCCTTGCTTCAGTAATGGCTGATACTTTTCCCAAAACCATTTCTGCCCGTTGTCAGAAAACACATCAATAAGCCCTGAATTCCCAAAATAGAAATCCCACGTTTTTACATCGCCAGCAAAATTCTTAGCAAGTGCCTCAGCGGATACCGCTTCATCCCATCGTTTAGACGTTGAAAGAATAAAAGGCTCGGTGATTAAAATGGTATTGACGCCTTTCTCTTTGAAATCGGCGATCATTTTTTCAGGCTCAGGAAAGCTGTCGTTATCCCAGGCAAGGTTACCCATGGTGCCTTTGATCTCTTTACCAAACCAAAATAAATCTAAAACAACAGCATCAAGAGGAATATCTTGGTCAATAAATGCGTTTACTGTGTCTTCAGTTTGTTGCTGAGTTTTATAACCAAAACGTGAAGCAAAATTACCAAACGCCCAACGTGGTGGCATTGGCTGGCGACCTGTCACCTCTGTTAAGTTTTCAATGAGCTCTGGATATGTTTCACCTGCGGCAACAATATAAGCGCTTCGGCCGCCTTCAGCTTCAAATTGAAGTACGTCTTTGTCAGTTTTACCAAAATCAAGCCAGCCGTTTGCTGAATTGTCAAAAATGAGCGCATATTTATTGTTAGACATTACCGCTGGTAAGCCGTAATACATTTGTTCTGCATGTGTTGTATAGCCGTAAGACGCTTTATTGTATAAAGGTACCCGTTGACCACGACGATCCATACCTAATACACGCTGCCCGCCACCAGCTAATTTTTCACCTTCTTCTAGCTGAAATCGAAAACCACGAATGTTATCGTGATTAATCAAGCCCGATTCTTCTGAAAGAATCTGTTCGTCGTTATGAAAGTAACTCAGTTTGAAAGGCTGCTTTTGAATGTTAACGGTCAAGTCGTCCAGTTTGTAGCGATAACCGTTTGAAGTTTTCGATAACTTACCTTTTGAATACGTTACGTCTTCAGCAATCGAAAATGAAGGCAATTGCTTCATTCCTTGCACTTGATAATGAACGCTGACGGCCCCTTCACCGATGGCATCGACAATGACTTTGTATTCATCTGTTTTTAGAACAAGGTGCTTGCCTTTGAATTCAGCTGATTCAAGATCCGCAGCCAGTGGTGATGTTGAAAAGGCACCTAAAGCTATGGATATTGAGAGCGTTAATTTTTTTATCATAATTTTATAATTCTTTTATTGCTTACGAAGGTGAAAGTAAAATGTTTACCTTCCCCTTTTATCCTGAAAGATTAAAGTTGCACTTCTAATATACGAGACATCAATGGGTTCAAAGATAACGATGAGCTTCCGACACCATCTTTGACGGCTAAAGAATATTCACCACCGTTCAATCGATCGATTAACCTGTATTCGCCGTCTTTCAGCTCCAATTTGCTCACTACTGAAACTGGTAACTGATATTTAACGTTAGCAATGTCGGTTTGAGAGAAATTAGACATTACGACCAATTTTTGTTTGTCGTCAAAACGAACATAGCTGTATAAGTCGCCGTTATAGCCTTGCGATTGCTGGTTAGCTTTATGCGTAGAAATAAATTCGCCCATTAACGCACTTGAACCACGAGTGAAATTAAGCAGTTTTCGATAATAGGTTTGTAATGCTTTTTGATCGGCAGATAGCAAAGCACCATCAAACTTACCACCATTCATCCATTGTTGGTGAGCGGGTACGCCCCAATAATCGAAAATTGACGTTCGGCTTGCTTTACCAAACCCTGCATCTTTCTCACCTTTTTCACCGACGGTTTGACCAAAGTAAATCATAGTCGGGCCTTTACCCATCGTCGCTGAAACCACCATCGCTGGCAGTGCATTCTCAGCTGCGCCGGCAAATTCAGGGCTAGCAATACGTTGCTCATCATGATTTTCTAGGAAGTGCAGTAAATTTTCATCGATGTCTGCATACATATCTGCCACTTCATCTAACACATCTGTATTACGTTTATCTTGGATGATTTCTTTTAAGCGGTCATACAAATCAACTTTATCGTAAAGGTAATCCATCTTTCCTAAGTGAATAAAGTCACGGTAGATTTTTGGTTGGTAAATTTCAGCTAATAAGAATGCATCAGGATTCTTCATCTTGATATGGCTGTTCATGTAGCTCCAAAACTCGACAGGCACCATTTCAGCCATATCATAACGGAAACCATCAACGCCTTTTGCAGTCCAATACAATGCGATATCTTTAAACTTAACCCATGAGCTTGGTACTTCTTTACCTTGCCAGAATTCAAAGTGCGCTTTAACATCTTTATCCGCATACTCTGCGGGTAAGGTAGGGAAATCGTAAGAGCCATCAGGACGAACACCATAATTCACTTTTACGGTTTCATACCAATCGTGGAAATGTGGTTGAGATTTACGAGAACCGTTACCCGTCCATTTAGCTGGCTTTTCAGTGAACTCACCGTCAATCATCGGGTGCTTTTCGCCACCGAGTACTTGATAACCATCTAACCATTCAGGTAATTTAAAATCTTCGCCTTTAACGTAATAAAAGTTATTGTGCTTGGCGTAACTCAATTCTGAGTTATCAGACTCACCAAAATCTTCAACACCTTCAGGTTTAGACAGCGATTTATAATTACGAGCAATGTGGTTTGGAACAATATCAATAACAGCTTTTAAGCCGTTACTGTGAGTACGTGCAACGAGTGCTTCGAACTCTTGAAGACGATTTGCAGGATCGACCGCTAAATCAGGGTTCACATTATAGTAATCTTTAACTGCATAAGGTGAGCCAGCACGACCTTTAATCACTTCAGGATCATCGTTGCTGATACCGTAAGCGGTATAGTCACGCACTAAATCATGATGAAGTACACCTGTGTACCACACATAATTCGCACCTAAATCTTTAATGGCCTTTAAAGCTGTGTCATCGATGTCGTTAAATTTACCAACACCGTTTTCTTCAACGGTGCCCCATTCTTTATTGGTGGTTTTTGTATTACCAAATAATCGAGTAAACATTTGGTAAACGATCACTTTACCCTGTTGTTTTTTTTGAGATTCAACTTGTATCTGAGGTTCTTCATTATTTTTTGAACAAGCTGTAAGCCCCAATCCACTGGTAATACATAAAGAAAGTGCTGATAAAAGAAATGATTTAGTTTTTTTCATTGTTAATCCTTTTTGTTGATACCAAATAACTCAACAAATGAATGAAATTATTTTTCTGATACTAACTGTTTTTACTAAAAAATATTTTTGAATTCGTATTCAATAATTAAAAAAGACTCTTAAGAAAAAAGCCCTGCACAAGGCAGGGCTATCGATCAGCTTTTGATTACAGGGAGTAGTTAAAGCCTAAGAAATATTGGCGACCGAAGTTTTGAATCGTACCTGTTTGATGTTTCTCACCAAAGTAGGTTTTATTCGCTTCATCTGTAAGGTTATTAATTTGGAATAATAGTTTTAGACCATTTTCGAATGCATAAGATGCTTGATAATCAAAGATCGTTTCAGCTTCGAAGAAGGCTAGCTGTGATTCAACTGCAACTTGTTCAGAAACATATTCACTACGATAACGCATGCTTAAACGAGTATCAAAACCGTCTAATGTATAGAATAAAGTAGTATTCACGACATGCTCAGATAGACCCGGTAGTGGAATATCTAAAGTTGAACCACTCAAATTCGTTGTAAATTCAACTTCACTATCAGAATATGAATAGCTACCAGTGAAGCCTAAACCACTTAACGCATCAGGTAAGAAATCAAAGATTTGGGTGTAACCAAGCTCAAGTCCTCGAATATAACCACCATTATCATTATTGATCGCAGTTTGATATTGGCCTTGATTTTTAACAACGTCGAATTCAACACCGTTATCAATTACCGTGTCAGGAATAATAAAACCTGGAACACCTTCGAAGTCGAAAGGATCAATTGTTATATCATTAATGAACGACTTAATATCTTTGTAGAAAAGCGCAAAAGAAATTGCACCTTCGCTTTCGGCAAAATAACGCTCATAAGATAAGTCATATTGATCTGCATAGAAAGGATCTAACAACGGGCTTGTATTACCCCAAGAGTTATAAGCTCTCTTTCCGTTATAATCTGAATACCAAGATCCATTACCTGATTTCAGTTTATCAATCGGTGGGCGAGCCATTACTTTAGCAGCTGCGAAACGAATTTGATCATTTTCAGTTAAGTGAAAGTTCAAATTCAATGACGGTAAGTAATCAGTGTAAGTTTTACCTGCACGATTACGGATATAATCAGTACTGATATTTCCTTTATCATCTGCGATTTCTTCACCTAAGCCAAAACCTACTTGGCTTAAACCTGTACTATATTGCTCAGTGCGAACAGCACGAATGCCAACATTACCAGTAACATTAATATCACCAAGGTCGAAATTTAAATTACCTTGAACATAACCCGCTAATACATCTTCGGTAACTTTACCACTTTGAATCAGTGTCCAGTTATTATCCCAATTTGCAGTAGGAGAAAATGGATCTTGACCAGTTGCAGCCAATTGTTGATTGACTAAGTCTACAGCTTTATCAAAATCAATTTTTAAGAAACTAGGATATCCCGATAACTCACCACCAAAATCAACAACACTTACCATATCATCTGTTAAGCGTAATGCTAGTTGATTAGGACTATTAGCACTAAATTCGAAACCATACCCAGCTTGTGAGCGTTGAGCATTAAATTCGCGATCTGAATAGCGAGCACCAAACTCCACTGAACTAAAGAAGTCATTTTCTAATTCATATTTAAAATCAAGTTTATAAGCAACTAACTCATTTTGTTGATCATAAGGCCACATACCTACTTCTTTTAATGCAAGCGTGCTGGTATCGGTAAAGCTTTGCGGTGAAGTAAACTTACCTTGGTTTAAGCCATCTAACTGATACGAAATAGTATTGCGAGAGCGAACTTGATTTTCGATATCGTCAAACAAAACCGCACGAGTCCCGCCATTTACAAATTTACCATCTGCTTCTGAATAGCTAATATCAGCAGAAATTGTCCAAGCTTCCCCGTCATTCCACTCAATATTAATGGCACCAGAAGTTAGCTCGGTGTGTTTAGAATCATTATCATTGACGACGAAAACAGCAAAATCTTTAAGGCTACCATCATCATTTAAACCAGTAGTAAAATCACCACCTGTTAAAGAACCATTTTCAATAACTGCATTGGAAACATCGGCATTTTTTAGACTTTTAATACGAAAACCACGAGCAAAATTTTCCGAATCAAATTTAGAATGAAAGACATCTGTTTTAATGCTTAAACGATCTGATGGTTGCCAGTGGATAGCAGCCATATAACCATCACGTGTATCTGAACCACCTTTTTGTTGTGGCTCAAAACCCTCACTAATTTGTTCTTTTATGCCGTCACTATTAACATCTTTAAAATCATCGTTAAAACGTAGGCCGATAAACTGACTAGAGACATACGGTTGGTATAAGTGAGCATAACCTGCTGCAATACCCAAAGTATCCTCTAAAAACTTACCTTGATAAGAAAGACTAAAACGGTTGCCATATTCATCCGCATCAGAAACTTGATCAGAACGATCATTATAGGCGCCACGCAAATTAACGTTAAATGAGTGCTCTTTATCATTTTGCAAAGGGTCAGCAGTTTGCAATTCAACCGTTCCCGCTACACCACCTTCAATAAGAGACGCCTTTTGCGATTTATAAACTGCGGCTTGATTGATTAATTCTGAAGGATATTGATCAAACTCAATCGAACGTGAGCCACCTGTGGTGACCTGTTCACGACCATTTAACGTTGCAAAAACAAAGCCACCATCTAAACCGCGAATATTAAGACCGCTCGCTTGTCCACCAGTACGAACAGCCGTTACACCTGGTAAGCGAGTTAATGCATCTGCAATCGATACATCAGGTAGCGCACCTAAGTCGTCTGCTGAAATAGTTTCAGATACTGTATCGTTAAAACGTTTTGCGTTTAAAGATTTGATTACACTAGTTCTGAAGCCCGATACTTCAATAACTTCAATATCTTCTTGCTGAGCTTCAGCTTTTTTCGCTTCTTCATCGGCAGCATATGCTGTAGAACTTAACCCTGCTGCAAGTAAAGCAAGCGTCAGCATGCTTGGCTTAAACGGTGACATAATATCTCCATGTCAGTAGTTATTATTATTTATGGCTAAAATGAGCGGGAGTTATTATGAAAACTACTTATTTCCGTTCCGCTTCAACTTAATTTCAGCCGTTCCAGTCCTAACAGTTAAATGCAACTTATAGGCACAAATTCATCACGGAGCGATGTTAATCAAATGCATATATGTCAAACAAACTTTTACATACGTATTCAGGTTTCAAATTATAAAGGCTTTGGTCACAAAATTTTAATAAATATTTGTTATTACTTTTGAACCTTATATAACAAATCATCACTAAGCTATTGAAAATAAATAATTTAAAATTTTCAACCGTTATTATCACTTCAGTATTAACCCAATGAATTTATAGGATGTTTTTACAGATTAATTAGTATAAAACGCCACGCATTTTTATATATTTTGGAAAAAATAAACACAATTATCGACAAGATCTATTTTAAATTACATTTTTAACAAATATTACAAATTACACCTATTACCATGCTGAAAAGTACTCTAATTAGCCCTCAAATCACAACCAACTGACCATAACATGTAATTATATTTCATAAGCGTAAGTTAAAGACTGAATTCGTATGCACAATGACGAATTGACTGTGTTTGTTTACTATTTGCATAATTTTAAAATGTAATACTAGAAACTCACTTTTTGAGTGTTACTTTCTGGACAAAGAGACGAGCATTAAAGATGAATCAATCTGAAATTAAGTGGTGGCAAGGGGCCATGATTTACCAAGTCTACCCACGCAGTTTTGCTGATAGTAATGGTGATGGCATTGGTGATCTAAAAGGCATTACCAATAAATTGGATTACATTGCTAGTCTCGGTGTTGATGCCATTTGGATTTCACCTTTTTTCAAATCACCAATGAAAGACTTTGGATACGATATCGCAGACTATAGAGATATCGACCCCCTCTTTGGTGATATGGCTGATTTTGATGAACTGCTCGAACAAGCTCATCAACGCAATTTAAAAATCATGATCGATCAAGTACTGAGTCATACATCTAATGAACACGCCTGGTTTACTGAGAGTCGTGCATCAAGAGTTAATGACAAATCAGATTGGTACGTTTGGGCTGATGCAAACCAAGATGGCACTCCACCTAACAATTGGATGTCTATTTTTGGTGGCGTTGCTTGGCAATGGGAGTCCCGTCGTCAACAGTATTACTTACATAACTTCTTGTCTTCTCAACCTGATCTCAACTTTCATAACCCTGATGTTCAACAAGGGGTATTAGACAACGTTGAGTTTTGGCTGAAAAAAGGTGTTGATGGTTTACGTCTTGATGCAATTAACTTTTGTTTTCATGACGCTGAATTGAAAGATAACCCAGCAAAACCGATTGATAAACGCCAAGGTCGTGGTTTTTCTGAAGATAACCCTTATGCCTTCCAATACCATTATTATAATAACACTCAACCAGAGAACTTAGCCTTTCTTGAACGTTTACGAGATCTAATGGATAAGTACCCAAATACTGCGGCATTGGGTGAAATATCTTCTGAAGACTCATTAGCAACAATGGCTGAATACACCGAAGAAGGTCGTATTCACATGGGTTATAGTTTCGAACTTCTGACGGATGATTACAGTGCACAGTACATTCGTGAAACGGTGCAGACTCTTGAAGAAAAAGTAACAACTGGCTGGCCTTCTTGGTCAGTGAGCAATCATGATGTACAGAGAGTTGCAACCCGTTGGGGCAAAAACGACAACAACGCTGAACAATGTAAGATGATCACGGCACTGGTTGCTAGTCTTCGAGGTAGTATTTGTTTTTATCAAGGTGAAGAGCTTGGTCTTCCTGAAGCAAATATTGAATTTGAAGATCTACAAGATCCTTATGGCATCACTTTCTGGCCAACATTTAAAGGACGAGATGGATGTAGAACACCAATGCCATGGCAACAAGACCAAAAAAATGCTGGATTTAGCATTAACAAACCATGGTTACCTGTTGTTGAGGAGCACAAAGCATTAGCTGTAAATGTTCAAGATAATGACAAAAACTCTATTTTGAATAATTTCAGAAGCTTTATGGCTTGGAGAAAACAGCATAAAGCATTAGTTGCGGGTGATATCGAGTTTATTGAAACTGAAGAGCCACTACTTATGTTTAAGCGTTCTTTTGATGGTGAAACGATATTCTGCGGTTTTAATTTATCAAATGAAGCGGTAAGTACTTCACTTCCGATGAGTTTAGAAACCATTAATAATCCAGTTAGGTCACAAGCTGAAATATCTGGAAATGAGGTTACGTTCCCACCTTATTCTGTCTTTTTCGCTAAATAATCTGCTTTCTCGGCAAAGTTAATGATTCTCCCTGATGATTTGCAGGCTACCTCAGCCTGTAGATCATTGTTTTTTTCCTTTCTTCTCTCGTATACTCGTTTTACAACAAAAATGGGGGGCGCTATGAAACGTTTATTATCACTTTCAATTATTTGTCTTATTTTATCAGGCTGCCAAACTATCTCTCCTGAAGAGTGCAAATCCGCTGATTGGTATAACCGTGGAATCAATGACGGGTCAGATGGACTAAAAAGATCAATCCTGCAAAGTTACACACAAGAATGTGCCGAAGCTGGTATCAGCGTGAATTCAGAGGAATGGCGCAGAGGCTACAAATTTGGTTTACAATCCTATTGTACTGCAGAAAATGGCTACTTTGTGGGTAGCAAGGGCTTATCTTATAATGGTGTTTGTCATAATCGAGAATTTCTTGAAAACTATAAACTTGGCAACAAAGAGTATCAATTAGAACAAAAGCGTCAAAGCATCAGAAACGAAATCAATCAGCTCCAAGATAAACTCCATAATGAAACCGATAAATCAAAACGAAAAGAGTTACGTAAAAAAATTGAGAGACTTGAAGATCGTTTAGATTCACTCTATACCCATGATACCTGAAGATGCTCGATTTCAGCGAGAATGCACAACTTGTTAATCAAGGTGACGGTGTGCGGCAATAGTGAGCTATTGTTAGCACTGGTAACGAAGAGTAACAAGCTGTGC
>NZ_JAFEUN010000092.1 GCF_016900895.1 Parashewanella hymeniacidonis | reverse complement strand
AGCACCAAAAACGACCAGAAACCGTAGGTTCACTATATCATTTCTGGTCGAAATTGAATGTATCAAAGAGCTATATTGTATTATCGATCATAATGTTAGATTTTTTTCATAGCCGACTAAATAAAACCTTCATAACATCTTGAAAAATAATCTTGAAACTTAGACTGCTCAAACTTCATTACACTTCCGTATTTTTGATTTCCACTCTTTAACTCTATATAAATTAACATTTATAACAGTGGCTTACAAATTCTTGGTGGAACTTTAATTATGTGCATTCTCGCTGCAATCGAGCATCTACAGGTATCATGGGTATAATGGGTATAATGGGTAGTTAGGTATATTTTTGCCAGCCAAATGAAAATATCTGACTGGCATACATTGTTCTAAATATTTATTGTTTGGGCGCCCAATCATTCCATCCTGACTTCTCTTCAGGGTGAAGTATGAAAGTATCTTTAGGTTCGAGATGGTTTGATGAAGTTGTTTTATCTTCAGTCACAACAGCAATGCCACCGACAAGTATATTTTCTAGAGAACCAGTATCAATTTGCAAACCTGAAAATATCCCTGCATCAACTTTAATGCCTGAACGCTCCCAAAATTGACTGCTTTGATTAATATACTTCGCGAACTTGCTATCAATATAAGCTTCTACTTCTACTTTATCACCGTGTTGATTTAAGTGGTAAGCCTCAACTTGACCGACAGGAATACCTCTGAAGAAAATATGAGTGCCTTTAGTTATGGAGCCAAGTGAACTCTTAACTAGAGTGATTCTATAAGCGTCTTTAGGCGCATCAGTGAAAGGCATTTTACTTAATTTTCCAATGAAACGATCTGAAATTTTTCCACTGGTACCAGGAGTAACGGAAATATAGGGGCCTGTTAGGATAGTTTCTGGTGCTTTAATGCCCGCTAATGAGATTTCTGCGTTAACAAGAGAGTATGTAGAATCTGAGCGACTGAATGCCTGTGCATACTGACTTTGCAGGTAACCCGTGGCTGTTATTGATTCTAAATCTTCATTTAACCTTACATTGGTGATTTTACCAACTTCGAACCCTTGGTATGAGATAGGAGCGTTGGCCTTTAAGTTTGATTTTGCAGAAAAATCAATAGTAATAGGTTTTGCTTGTGCAATCGCAAGTTCACTTGAATCGTATAGAATATTGCTAGCAGTTGCAGGTGTTGTTTTTAATAACCCTAGACTAATGCTGCTTTGCAATAGGCCACTGAGTGGTGCAACATCGACTTTAATACCATGTAATCCTGCATCAATACGAGCCGCCTGATTACGCCAAAATACTGCCTTTGTATTAACAAGAGATTGGAATTGTTTGTTGATGCCTAGGTTGATTTCAAATGTATCCGTATCGGAAAGCCATTTTACTGACCGTATTTGGCCAATGCGCATCTTTTTATAAAAGATAGGCGAGCCCTTTTCGAGTCCAAAAGATTCTGCTGATACCAATTTATAACTCATCGAGTTTGATTCGATGAATGATTCACTCGCATTATCGATAGATTGATAGAGTTGCAGAGATGACGTTAATGAATTTTCTCGGTTAGATTTTTTCCCAATTAACTCAATCGAACCACTTAAAGCACTTGCAAGATCGCCTGTTTTTACCGATACACCTTTTAGGTTCGCACTGATATTCAATGCTGGCCGCGGAATGAAATAACTGGCTTTATTAATTAAGTTACGAAATTCAGGTTTAACTTCAGCCGAATATGTTACTTGGCTGAGATCTTTAGCTAGGGAAACTTCATTCACTTTACCGATTGTAATTTTTCTATAAGTGATTGCAGATCCATCTTTCAATCCAAAGTTTTCATCACTATTGATCGTAAATTTAAATGATGGCGCTTTGGCTTCGTCCGGCTCGTCGGTGAGTAAAGTATATTCCCTTTCTGCTGAGCTTGACTTACCTTGTCTAGGAAGAAAACTAATTACAGCGCCAGTTACTAATCTTGATGCGTGCTTAATGCCATCTAATCCGATTTGCGCACCTTCAGTCCAAAACTTTGAAGTATCAGAAAGTAAGTGAGTGTATCTGTGATAAATCTGTGCTTCTATCTCTATTTTGCCATTTTTTAATTCAGTGTTAGTTACATTACCCATGGTTAAACCACGATATTCAATGCTGGTACCTATGTTAATGCTATCGGCTGAATTCGTCGTTAGCTTGATATTGAGTCCGCCTAAGGCTTCTTCTTCAGTATCAAATAAAGTAAAAGTGGCACCTGAATTTGTTCGCTTGCTGTTGTTCGGTGAGTCAAAACTGATCCCGCCAGCAATGATAGAAGCCAAGCTCTCAGCGTTGATCTTTACCCCAGAAAGGGATGCATCAATTTTAACGCCAGATGTATTCCAGAAATGACTATTCTTCTTAATTAAATAGGCATACTGCTTTTCAACGAATACACTGATAGCAACTTGGTCACTCTTGTCTAAGCGGAAACTCACTACATTCCCAACAGAGATTTGACGGTAGAAAATATGAGAGCCAATATCAATCGAGCCCAATTTTTTCGCATATAAAGTGATCAACATCCCTTCACTTGCAGGCATTATCGGTGGTGCTTCTAAACTGGCCTCAAACTTTAATTTACGAACACCGTCACCAGGTTTAATTGCGATATAATTGCCAGAAAATAGTGTATCTAGCCCCTCAATTTTAGTGATGCTTGCTTTAGGGCTAACCAACCAAAACTGAGAGTTTTCATTTAAAAATTGCTCCCCACGATAGTTCATATTAACGGTTACAATGACACCTTGAAGTGAACCATCAATTTCAATATCTTTGACCTTACCAACATTTACCCCTTGATATTTGACTAGTGTCTTACCGATTTCAATACCAGTCGCATTCGGGAAGTGAATTTTAATCTCAGTTCCTGCATCTTTTATGCCTTTGACAAGCAGCCAAATTCCTAAAAGGAATGCAACCGCTGGTAACAGCCAGATTGGGGAGAAAAGTTTCTTTTTTACTATTTTAGGCGTTTCGCTTTGAATCATGTTCCGTTTCCACTTTATCCCACAACAGTCTTGTATCAAGCACTTTGGCCGCCAACTGAGTGAATAAAATTACTAGAGCAAAAGGTGTTGCAGCAGGACCCGCTTGAGCATCAAGCAACTGTCCCATATTAACTAGAGCAACCGTTAATGAAATTACACATAGATCAAGCATAGACCAGCGCCCAATCCATTCGATAATATGAAAACCTTTCATAAGCACACGCTTAGGAAGAGGTAAGTTAAAGCTGATGGCTGAAAGGTATGTAATTAACCCTAATATTTTCAACCATGGTACGAGAATACTGGCAATGAATAGAATAATCGCTATCGGTATCATGCCTAAGTCGATAGTATGAAGAATTCCTGTAAAAATAGTATCCTCAGTTTCCTTACCTTGTTTTGTAATGATACTGATTGGATAGTAGTTAGCAGGTACAAGCATGATTGCCGCTGTGATCAACAGGGCCCACGCTTTTTGAATGCTTGAGTGATCTCTATCCCTTAATTTAGTGCCACATCTATCACAATCGTTAAGTGCTCTATGACATACTTTTTTGCATGTATGACAAATTAATAAATCAAGATCACTACCTTGAAGGTACTCCACCTTTTTAGTCATGAAGGTGGCTCCACATATGCTCAATGTCATATTCGCGCTGCATAAAAATCATCGTTATGAACAGCATGGTGTAGCAAAATGTCCCAATGCCAAAGTAAACATCAGCAAAATCACCCAAATTGAATGAAGTTACCAATAAGCTAATGATATAAATTTCAGGCATCGAAAATTGCTTAATCAGGTTATGCTTTTTGAGTAAAAATCTGAATGTAATCCTTGCTAATCTATTATCTATAGCAAACTTAATGATTAATGTTTGAGTAAGAATAGAGAGCACAAATAATAAGGGAGCAACGATGGCGGCTAGAATCACAGCGATTCCTACGACAAAAAAACCTTGGCTTAAAACAGCGTATGCGCCTTCAAAAACCGTTGAGGTTCTGATACTGCCAAGAAAGTGAAGTTCCAAAATGGGAAAATAGTTAGCAGGGATTAACAATATTAGTGCGGAAATGCATAAAGCTAATAAACCATTTACGGTGCAAAATGGAGCATGGTAAAGGGCAGTATGGCAACGAGGGCACAAGGCTCGAACATTCACAGGAAGTGCACGTTTAGAAACGACAACATCACAAGAGTGACATAAAACGACAGATTCTAAGTCCTTGTTGGTACTACTCGACACCTTACGATTTCCATTTGGTTTTGCGTTGATCAAATTTTAGCAATAGTTGTGATCAAAATCGATTTTGTTTTTAGGAAACAATGAAAATAAAAACCTAAATGTCAGCGACACGAAGGTGATAATATTAATTTTTGATTATAAATACTATGTAAGTCATTGATTAGCGATAGAACTAAAATAAATTAATATAAGAGAGTTAATGAAATCTTACTTTTGATGTTTTAATCAGTATGATTTTCACAAATGCATTAATTATTAGAATGTAATGGGGCTCACTTCCTCTTTCGAACGAACTCGACCAGCTACTACTGCTGCTGGGTCAACGGTTGCTGGAAGTTCAGTGAACGATGCAACGAACACGGGGAGTTCAGGTACGTCTGTTACTTTGAATTCCTGTGATTGTTCCGTTAAAAAAGATATTGATCTGCTCTCTGATGAGTTTTGGGACGAAGTCGATGAAAGAATATCGAAGCCCAAACCTAAGACTGAGAAAGCAATAGAACGTTTTGACATACAAGGAACAGAGAGTGCAGAAGAAGTAACGTTAGCTTCTCCCGAAAGAGTTGACCTACTCGAAGGATACTCTGATGAAGAATTAATGCTTGCGGCAGATCTGGCTCACTTTAGCTACAGAACATGTTCACTTGATCCTTCTCAAACATTTAAAGAAATCAAAATAAACCACCAGGGAATGACAAATACAGGTATTGATCTGTCAGGAATTCTAAAATGTGATCCCAGATCAGTTTTCTGTTATCGGCTTTCCAATGATTCTCACCTCGATAGATATTTTTTAGCATTTAAAGGAACTGATAATAAATCAGGTTCTTTCGAAAGCATTAAGCACGGTATGTGAGTCAGTTCACCTGCATATAATAAAGCAATGAAACTATCACAAATACTGATGGATAAAGTTAGTAAAGGAAAAGTTGTTTGTGTAGGTCATTCTTTAGGTGGTGGCCTTGTATTGGCGAGCTCAAAAGCTTGTGGCTGTATGTCTATTGCGCTTAATCCTGACAATGTCGCAGATAAGACTGCATCGAAATTTATTAGGGAAAGCGGAATTGGAACAGGTGTCCATAATATTGATAACCTTGCAATAGTTTTCACCGTCAAGGAAGAGTTACTAGCAAGAGTTAACGGATTTCTTTCTTCAGGGAACGAAGGAGGGCAAAGGCATACAATCGATGATAAAGCTTCGAAACAAGAATTGCTGGGCTTTAAGAAACATGGTATTGGATATGTGAGAAGCGTTTTATCTGATTATTTAGTGAATATTAGGCAGCAAAGAAGTACCAATTCAAAATAAAAAGAGCCGCTAAAAGCGGCTCATTAAAAGATAAAATTAAAAATTACAATTCATCAACAAAGGTTTCAGCACGACCAATATAATTAGCAGGAGTCATTTTCTTGAGCTCAATTTTCACGTCTTCAGGTAATTCAAGACCATCAATGAACGCTGAAAGTTGCTCACCATCAATACGCTTACCACGAGTGAGTTCTTTTAATTTCTCATATGGTTTTTCAATGCCGTAACGACGCATCACAGTTTGTACTGGCTCAGCCAATACTTCCCAGTTGTGATCAAGCTCATTACGAAGGTGCTCTTCATTTACCTGCAGTTTGCTAATGCCTTTTAAGCTGGCTTGATATGCAATGACAGAATGAGCAATACCAACACCTAAGTTTCTTAATACTGTTGAGTCAGTCAGATCACGCTGCCAACGAGAAACTGGAAGCTTAGCAGCAAGGTGTTGCATCAGAGCATTTGCAATGCCTAAATTTCCTTCAGAGTTTTCAAAGTCGATAGGATTTACTTTATGTGGCATTGTAGAAGAACCAATTTCACCGGCAATAGTACGCTGCTTGAAATGGCCTAACGCAATATAACCCCAAATGTCACGATCAAAGTCGATTAGAATCGTGTTGAAGCGTGCAATCGCATCAAACAGTTCTGCAATATAATCGTGTGGCTCGATTTGAGTTGTATAAGCGTTCCACTCTAGACCCAAGCTCGTAACAAACTGCTCAGAAAGCGCATGCCAGTTTACTTCCGGGTAAGCGGATAAATGAGCATTGTAGTTACCCACAGCACCATTGATTTTACCCATTAACTCAACAGCGTTAATTTGCTTTAACTGGCGCTCTAAGCGAACGACTACGTTTGCCATTTCTTTACCTAGTGTAGAAGGCGAAGCTGGCTGGCCATGGGTACGAGACATTAATGGAATACTGCGAGTTTCTTTTGCAATTTGTTTAATTGCTGAAATTACTTTTTCACAATAAGGTGCAACAATTTTCTCTCTTGCTTCTTTTAACATTAAGCCGTGAGAAAGGTTGTTAATATCTTCAGAAGTACAAGCGAAGTGAACAAATTCATTAATCGCATTAAGTTCAGCGTTGTCAGCGAATTGTTCTTTGATGAAGTACTCAACCGCTTTTACATCGTGGTTTGTTGTGCTTTCAATTTCCTTTACTCGCATTGCGTTTTCAGCACTGAAGTTATCTTTAATGCTGTCTAACAGAGCAATAGCGTCTGAACTCAATGAAGGTACCTCTTCGATACCGTCACAGTTTGCTAATAACTTTAACCAGTTAATTTCAACCTGAACGCGATATTTCGTAAGACCGAACTCGCTGAAAATCTCTCTTAGCTCTACTGTTTTACTACCATAGCGACCGTCTACAGGAGAGATAGCAGTTAGTGCGGAAAGTTCCATTATAAGCTCCTTGATGAACTTTAGTTTTCGTAGGGGGTGTTAAGTAACTGAGCATAAGATTGTCTACAGTTAATTCTGTTGGACTCCATGCTTTGCTACTTATTAAGCGTTTTGTCAGCGTAGGCTGGCATTAGACGCCTTTCTTTTTATATATTCTGTAAATTATATTTTGCCGCTTCAACGAGTTTTCTACGTTGAAACACTAATTCTCTTCTTTTTCCACCCAACTGACGCCACAGCACTGCACTACGAGTCGCCGCTAACAAATAGGCACGTATACGCTCTTGAGTGGAAGTTTGCTTAATGATATCTGGTTTACCTGCCACCATAATTCTCGGACCAAGTACGCTGACTAAATCAACATAGATGCTAGCAAGGCTTCTGATTATTTGTTCATCCGTGATCTTAAAGTGGATTAATTGACGATCGAGCTGTCCAATTCTTTCCCCCAGTTGTGACGTATTGCCTGACTTGGCCAATTTGCGCTCTAGAGATAAAACAGCAACAAGGTAGCGGGTGATTTCGATATCTTTACTGTCGGAGTCGCCAAGTTGTTGCAAAGTAAGTTTATAACCGTTTTCGAGAACGGACTTGTCAGGATACACGTCGCTAATGCTATCTGGGTTGGTAACTGGAATGCTGCTTAAGCAAGCTTCAGTGGCTTCAATGTCCATTTCGCCCGTTCGAGCAATTTTTTGAACTAAAGACAGGGCATTCAAAATGCCCGCAAATGCCATTGCTTTTTCTTGTCTTTGCTTATCCATGAATTAGTCCTTAATTAACTCATCGATAATGCCGCCACCTAAGCAAACTTCACCGTCATAAAATACAGCGGATTGACCAGGTGTAACTGCAGCAACGGGCTCATCAAACATGACTCGAATCGTTTCGTCATCAGTATAAGTGATATAACAAGCTACATCAGTTTGGCGATAGCGAGTTTTAACGGTGATCTTTGAACCGTTTTCTGGGCCTTTTCTATCTACCCAATGCAACTGATTTACTTTCATTCCAACCGACATTAAGCGAGGATGTTTACCACCTTGAGCTACGACTAACACATTGCGATTCAATTCTTTATCTACAACATACCAAGGGTTGTCGTTGCTGTTTTTTAAGCCGCCGATACCTAAACCTTTGCGTTGACCAAGCGTGTGATACATCAAACCTTGATGCTGGCCAATCACTTCACCGTCAACAGTTTCAATATTCCCTGGTTGTGCAGGTAGATAGTTCGCTAAAAAATCAGTGAACTTACGTTCACCAATAAAACAAATACCGGTACTGTCCTTTTTAGATGCTGTTACTAAGCCTTGCTCTTCAGCAATTTTACGTACTTCAGGCTTTTCTAATTCACCAACAGGGAAAAGGCTACGAGCTACTTGATCGTGTCCGAGAGTATAAAGGAAATAGCTTTGGTCTTTATTACCGTCGACGCCACGTAACATTTGAGTCGTACCATCAATATCACGACGACGAACATAATGTCCCATCGCAATGTAATCTGCATCAAGAATGTCGTCCGCAAAGTCTAAGAAAGCTTTGAATTTTATTTCCTTGTTGCACATGATGTCTGGATTTGGTGTGCGACCCGCTTTGTATTCCTCAAGGAAATATTCAAAAACGTTGTCCCAATATTCAGAAGCAAAATTAACGGTGTGAAGTTTGATGCCAAGTTTGTCACAAACAGCTTGAGCATCTTTTAGATCTTCAGCTGCTGCGCAGTATTCATCGGTATCATCTTCTTCCCAATTTTTCATGAAAAGACCTTCAACTTGATAACCTTGCTGAAGTAGCAAATAAGCAGAAACAGAAGAGTCTACACCGCCGGACATACCAACGATGACTTTTTTATCATGATTTGTGGAATTTTCAGATGTCATAAATACTTTAAAACCAAATTAGAAATGCAAAATACGCCTAGTATTAATAGGCGCAGCATTCTATCACGGCTAAAGTGTTTGAGCTACGAGAATAGCGATGAGAAGCTTATAAAAAATCAGCAGATAGACACTTTAATGGTGCCAAGTTTCCTGCAAAATAATCTTTTATGGTTTTAATGATTAGCGGGCTTCTTAATTGTGCTTCTATTGCCTTAATCTCATCAAACGTCATCCAATGCGCCGCAACAATTTGAGGATCCTGCGGTTTCGGAGTCGGTGGGTCAATGGTTACCCCGTATTGGTTTACAATACAGTGAAACGTAAATCTTAAAAATTGAAGATCTGCTTTAGCTTGATATTGGTCAACGCTGGTCATTGAAAGAACTTTGGTTGCAATACCTGTCTCTTCCATTATTTCACGCTCACAAGCTTTGATAAGACTCTCGTTGGCTTCTAAATGACCCGCTGGCTGGTTGTAAACCGTTTTACCATCGATAATTTCTTCTACCATTAACAGTTTGTCATTCCATGCAACAATACCTGCCACCGTTACATTCGGCTTAAAACGTTCGGTCATTGATTCACCTTTAATGATTACAGCTTAGGATTAACTTCGATATATTTGCCAAGCTCAATTAGCTGAGCGGTATGATCTAAAGTGTACTGCCCTATACTATAGCGTATCAATCTTAACGTAGGGTAACCGATATGGGCTGTCATACGACGAACTTGTCGATTTTTACCTTCACAAATACTGATTTTTAACCATTGTGTGGGTTTATTTTTCCGCTCACGGATCGGTGGCACTCTTTCCCAGATATCAGGCTCTTCCATTAACTCAACATTGGCTGGCAGAGTCATCCCATCTTTGAGTTCAACACCATTGCGTAATTTATCCAGGTCCGCTTTACAAGGAGCACCTTCTACTTGCACCCAATAGGTTTTAAAAGTCTTTTTGTTAGGTTGTGTCAATTTTGCTTGCAGTTTACCGTCATTGGTAAGTAACAGAAGTCCTTCACTGTCTCTGTCTAAACGGCCCGCAGCGTATACGCCCTCAACATCAATATAATCTTTTAACGTTTTTCGGCCTTCTTCATCGGTGAATTGGCACAAAACATCGAAAGGCTTGTTAAACAGCACCAATTTCCTGTCTTCAGCAGAAACAGTTTTCTTATTTTGAAACTTAAGTTTGTTGTTACTTTGATGATTTATTGAGCGCTTAGGGGCGTTTTTACGCCATTCAGAGCGATTTTTGAAACTATTTTCAGTCAAAAGCTATCCATTCATTTGCGATACTAACTATCATTTAGCATCTATCGTTTGCTTATGTTGACAGTTTACTTCGATTTCCGCTGCATGGGAATTTGTAATGAATTCATAAATTCATTTATGATGCATGGCAAATCGGCAAGCTGTCACACTTTTAATAGAATTTGAGACGCACGCATACCCTAATAAATTAACAATTACCTATCCATATCTATAGGACGAGAAATGAAAGATAAAATTCCAACAATTATTTATACAGAGACAGATGAAGCACCAGCATTAGCAACGCATTCTCTGTTACCTATCATTAAGCGTTTTACTAGCGCTGCTGGTGTAAATGTTGAAACCCGTGACATTTCTTTGTCTGGACGTGTTATTGCGACTTTCCCTGAATATTTAACGGAAGAACAACGCATTTCTGATGCGCTGGCAGAATTAGGTGAAATGGCGAAAACACCTGAAGCGAACATCATTAAACTGCCTAACATCAGTGCGTCTATCCCACAGCTAAAAGCGTGTATTGCAGAGCTTCAGGCACAAGGTTACCAATTACCTAATTATCCTGATGAGCCACAAAACGACGAAGAATCAGCGATCAAAGCTGCTTACGATAAAATTAAAGGTAGTGCGGTAAACCCAGTACTTCGTGAAGGTAACTCCGATCGTCGTGCTCCAAATGCCGTTAAGAACTACGCTAAGAAAAATCCACATTCAATGGGCGCATGGTCTTCTGATTCTAAGTCCCATGTTGCGCACATGTCTAACGGCGACTATTTCAGCACTGAGCAATCAGTAACTGTTGCTAAGGAAACTTCTGTTGATGTTGTATTAACGAAAACTGATGGTTCAAAGCAAGCATTAAAGTCTGGTATCAAACTTCTTGCTGGTGAAGTGATTGATTCAGCTGTAATGAATCAAAAAGAATTAGTGAGCTTTTTTGAAGCTGAAATTGAAAAAGCCAAGCAACAAGATGTGCTTTTATCGCTTCACTTAAAAGCGACGATGATGAAGGTTTCTGATCCAATCTTCTTCGGTCACGCAGTTAAAGCTTTCTATAAGCCTGTATTTGAGAAATTCGCTGCTGAGTTCGAAGCGTTAGGTGTTGATGCGAATAATGGTTTTGGTGACGTAGTTTCTAAAATCCAAAATCTTCCTGCTGATAAGCAAGCAGAAATCAATGCTGCGATTAAAGCTGTATACGCAGATCGTCCAGCATTAGCGATGGTTGACTCTGATAAAGGTATCACTAACCTACACGTACCAAGTGACATCATCATTGATGCTTCTATGCCTGCAGCAATCCGTGCTAGCGGTCAAATGTGGGGCCCTGATGGCGAGCAAAAAGACACTAAATACATGATCCCAGATCGTAGTTACGCAACTATCTACGATGAAACGGTTAAATTCTGTATCGAAAATGGTGCATTTGACCCAGCGACAATGGGTACTGTTCCAAACGTAGGTCTAATGGCTCAAAAAGCAGAGGAATACGGAAGCCATGACAAAACTTTCGAAGTTGCTGATTCTGGTGTTGTAACGGTTGTTGATGCTGAAAGTAATGTACTAATGACTCAAAATGTTGAGCAAGGTGATATCTTCAGAATGTGTCAGGTTAAAGATGCTCCAATCCGTGATTGGGTTAAGTTAGCCGTTAACCGTGCTCGTTTGTCTGCTACTCCAGCGGTATTCTGGTTAGATAAGAACCGTGCACACGATGCGCAAATCATTGCAAAAGTTGAAGAGTACTTAAAAGATCATGATACAGCGGGTCTTGAACTTCATATTATGGCTCCACAAGAAGCGACTCGCTTCTCTCTAGTGCGCATCAAAGAAGGAAAAGATACGATTTCTGTAACAGGCAACGTATTACGTGATTACCTAACAGATTTATTCCCAATTCTTGAACTGGGTACGAGTGCGAAAATGTTGTCTATCGTTCCATTAATGAATGGTGGTGGCTTATTCGAAACTGGTGCTGGAGGTTCTGCGCCTAAGCACGTACAACAAGTTGAGAAAGAAGGTCACTTGCGTTGGGATTCACTAGGTGAGTTTTTAGCGTTAGGTGCATCTCTAGAGCACCTAAGCCAAAATACTGGTAATGACAAAGCAATGATTTTGGCGAAAACACTAGATGGCGCAATTGGTAAATTCTTAGACAACAACAAGTCACCTTCTCGTAAAGTCGGTCAACTCGATAACCGTGGTAGTCACTTTTACTTAGCTATGTATTGGGCTCAAGCACTTAAAGCACAGTCTGAAGATGCTGAGCTTGCGCAAGCATTTGCAGAATTGGCTAACAACATGACGGCCAAAGAAGAAACCATTATCGCTGAATTGAATGGTGCACAAGGTCCAGCAGTAAATTTGAACGGTTACTATCGTCCTGATGCAACTCTGGCAAGTAAAGCCATGCGCCCAAGTGCTACATTAAATGCGCTGATTGGTTAATTGATAAGTTTGAACTTGAGTTGTTGAAATTGATAGCTCAAGTATTGAGCTATCTTTTGTATCAATGGATAAGCATTAAAAAAGGAAGCTATTTGAGCTTCCTTTTTTCTTTAGTACACCATTCAACCGCTTTATTTAATCGAAACCGAATAGACAAGCAGAGTTATTATTTATTTTGCAGGTGTGATGGCTGAAGCATGCATACCTTTAGGGCCTTGCTCAACTTGATATTCAACAGGTTGTCCAGCCTTAAGAGTTCTATATCCATCCATATCGATGATTGAATAGTGTGCAAAAATATCTTCGCCGCCTTCGTCTGGGCAAATAAACCCAAAACCTTTGGCGTTGTTGAACCACTTCACAGTTCCGCTTGCCATACTTCCACTTCCTTCTGTTGTCTACTTCTCGGTAAGATAGTAAAAACTAAATGAACATAAAGGTATTTACGTTCGGCAACCAGAATGTGATGATATTTATAAGATGTCAAGATAAATTTAACAAATATACAACATACGAACTGTGATAATGACAGTTACATGTCAAACAATGTAGATTAGACATGGTTTCTACAAAGAGGTTTAACCAGTAATGAGTAAATTAGGTAGTGCAGAAGTCGTGGAAGATGATGTTTTAACAGAACTTTCAACGCCTTCTATGTACCAGGTCGTTTTAAATAACGATGATTACACGCCAATGGATTTTGTTGTCGAAGTGTTAGAAGTTTTTTTTAACAAGAATGAACAGCAGGCAACAGATATAATGTTAACGATTCACCACCAAGGAAAAGGCATTTGTGGCACTTATCCTTTTGATATCGCAGAGACTAAAGTCATCCAGGTGAATCAGTTTTCAAGAGATAATCAACATCCTTTGCTTTGTACGCTAGAGAAAATATGAAAATATATTACGCTAAGAGTATCGGGTTATTTTTTTGGGGGTGCCTATGCTGAACAAAGATTTAGAAGTGACATTGAATTCAGCTTTTCAGCAAGCTAAAGATTCTCGGCACGAATATATGACAGTAGAGCATTTATTGCTTGCGCTTTTGGACAACCCGTCCGCTCAAGAGGCTTTATTATCTTGTGGTGCAGACATTAATCGTTTAAGAGATGAAGTCAGTCGCTTCATTGAACAAACTACGCCGCTGATGGCTGAGACGGGTGAAGATAAAGATACGCAGCCAACATTAGGTTTTCAACGTGTCCTTCAACGTGCCGTTTTCCATGTGCAATCTTCTGGTCGTAACGAAGTGACTGGAGCTAATGTACTGGTTGCGATTTTTAGTGAGCAAGAATCACAAGCTGTTTATTTGCTTAGACGTTGTGACATTACTCGACTAGATGTGGTCAACTTCATTTCTCACGGTGTCACTAAATCAGATAGTGAGCCAGAATCAATCAGTTTTGAAACGGGTGATTCTGAAACGGAAACAGAACAAGAAAAAAGTATTCTTGCACAATACACAACTAATTTAAATAAAATGGCTGAACGGGGCGATATCGACCCATTAATCGGCCGTGATAATGAAATTGAGCGTACCGTTCAAACATTATGTCGTAGAAGAAAAAACAATCCATTACTGGTCGGTGAGGCTGGTGTGGGTAAAACCGCAATTGCTGAAGGCCTTGCCTATCGCATTCATCAAAAGGAAGTGCCAACGGTAATGGAAGATGCGACAGTTTATTCATTAGACTTGGGCGCACTTCTCGCAGGTACGAAGTATCGCGGGGATTTTGAAAAACGCTTTAAAAGCTTATTGAAAGAACTGACAGCGGATGAGCATGCCATTCTCTTTATTGATGAAATCCATACCATCATTGGAGCTGGTGCAGCGTCTGGCGGTGTAATGGATGCCTCAAACTTGTTGAAACCTCTATTATCAAGTGGCAACTTGCGCTGTATGGGCTCTACGACGTTCCAAGAATTCCAGAGCATCTTTGATAAAGATAAAGCGTTAGCGAGACGTTTCCAAAAGATTGATATTAATGAACCAAGTGTGGCTGAAACGACGTTGATTTTGAAAGGCCTTAAAACCAAATATGAAGATCATCACAGCGTTCGTTACACTCAAGAAGCCTTAAGCACTGCGGCTAAGTTATCCGCTAAACACATTAATGACCGTCACCTACCTGATAAAGCTATTGATGTGATTGACGAAGCGGGTGCGCGTATGGCCATGCAACCGAAAACGAAGCGAAAGAAAACGATTGGCAAATTCGAAATTGAAGAAATCATTGCCAAAATCGCACGTATTCCTGAGAAGACGGTTACTGCATCGGATAAAGATTTACTCAAAAATCTTGAGCGAAATCTTAAGATGGTTGTATTTGGTCAAAATAAAGCCATTGAGAGCCTAAGTTCAGCAATTCGACTTTCTCGCAGTGGCTTAGGGCAAGAGAAAAAGCCAGTTGGCAGCTTCTTATTCGCTGGACCAACAGGTGTTGGTAAGACAGAGGTAACCAACCAGCTCGCAAATTGCCTTGGCATGAAGTTAGTACGCTTTGATATGTCTGAATATATGGAAGCTCATGCCGTTGCACGTTTAATTGGTGCGCCTCCAGGTTATGTGGGTTATGAACAAGGTGGTTTACTGACGGACGCCGTTATTAAACAACCACATTGCGTTGTATTACTGGATGAAATCGAGAAAGCACACCCGGATGTTTATAACTTGCTACTTCAAGTCATGGATCACGGTACTTTAACCGATAATAACGGTCGTAAAGCTGACTTTAGAAACGTAACTTTGGTTATGACTACAAATGCTGGTGTTCAAGAAACCATTAAGCAATCTATTGGTTTCCAACAGTTGGACAGAAGTGAAGATGCGATGGATGAAATTAATCGTGTGTTCACCCCTGAATTCAGAAACCGATTAGATGGCATTATTTGGTTCAATCACCTAGACATGACAGTAATTGCTAAGGTTGTTGATAAGTTCTTGGTCGAACTTCAAGCACAGCTTGATGAAAAACGCGTTGTACTTACTGTAACTGACGAGGCAAGAACCTTACTCGCTGAAAAGGGTTATGATAAGAACATGGGAGCTCGCCCAATGTCTCGTGTCGTGACGGATTTAATTAAGCGACCATTGGCCGACGAAATTCTCTTTGGTGAGCTAGAAGCTGGTGGTAAAGCGACAGTTGATGCAAAAGAGGGTGAAATTGTGATTGAAACAAAATCATCTGCGAAAGCGGTAACCAAATAGGTATATCTAGCATTTTAAACAGAAAAACCCGGTTATGGCCGGGTTTTTTATTAATATATGGAATATATTCTTGCTAGATTAGCGTGCACGGAAGACGATACGTCCCTTAGTTAAATCGTAAGGAGTCAATTGCACTGTAACTTTGTCACCAGTAAGAATGCGAATATAGTTTTTACGCATTTTTCCAGAAATATGCGCAATGACAACGTGACCGTTCTCCAGCTCTACACGAAACATAGTGTTTGGTAGAGTCTCAAGAATTGTGCCTTGCATCTCAATGTTGTCTTCTTTCGCCATTAAATTATTATCCCATTACCTTCAAATATAAAAATTGCGCGTATCATGCCCCAATTTATACAAACTGTAAAGGGCAGCATTAAAAAACCACAAGATTAATTGTGTCTTTGCCAGCCTTGATCTGTAAGTACTTCAAAAGGGCGATATAACTTCTTATAGTTCATTTTTCGGCATTCATCAATTTGATAACCCAAGTACACATATTGCTTATTGGTTTGTTGTGCCAGCTCAATTTGTACCAAAATCATGAAGCTGCCTAAAGAGTAGTCAGCATAATCGTTATCAAAAAAGCTATAGATAGCACTGACGGAGTTTTTCAAAATGTCTGTAACTGCAACACCTATCAACTTGTTTTCATCATAAATTTCAATAAATGA
This sequence comes from Parashewanella hymeniacidonis, assembly GCF_016900895.1. Taxonomy (GTDB): domain Bacteria; phylum Pseudomonadota; class Gammaproteobacteria; order Enterobacterales; family Shewanellaceae; genus Parashewanella; species Parashewanella hymeniacidonis. The sequence goes on along the minus strand of NZ_JAFEUN010000092.1, from coordinate 2,239 downwards.
ATCCGGCAGCCATGAACACAGAAGAAATTGTTCGTATTGATTTTTATCAGCGGGATACATAGGCCCATCGGAATGCCGAGCTTCAATATAGTCTTGATATAATTGAAAGTATTCCTCTTTATTTTGGTCAACAAGCTTCCAAGTAAATTGCTCATTCTTCTTTAACGTGCGTTTTTGACGCTTTGAAAGCTTAAATTCATCTACATCAATTCGAATTGGCTTACACTCGGCACAAGCAGGGCAGTGAGGTTTGTATATAGCACTCCCATTGCGCCGAAAACCTAAGCTGAGTAGTCTTTCATAAAGGGAAAGATCAATTTCATAATCAGTGAGCGTTAACAATTGCTCTTGTTGCCCTGAAAGGTAACTACAATCAAAGGGGTGAGTTAAGCCAAAATAAATCAGCTCTTCAGTCGATGTGGGCCTATTATTCATGAATTCCCCCTTCACGAAATACTCTAGCTTGCCAGCAACCTTGTTTTGGTTGTTGTTGTTTAAACTCGGCTAATAAAGTCAAAAAATCATTTCTTGAAATAATCTTAGCTCCAAGACTCTCTAGATGAGGATTCATCATTTGTGTGTCTATTAAAGCGTAGTCAAACTCAAGCAATAATTCTTGAAGGTAGACCATTGCGACTTTTGATGCATTAGTTACAATGTGAAACATCGATTCACCGCAAAATACTCGGCCCACAGCAATACCATACAAGCCACCAATTAATTGGCCTTGCGCCCAAACTTCTATTGAATGTGCTTGTCCTAAGTTATGGAGCTGGCAATAAGCATCTTGTATATCTTGTGTTATCCAAGTCGCTTCTTGTTTTAACCTCGGTTTAGCACAATGTTCAATTACGGACTTAAAATCGTTATTAATTGTGATTGTCCAATCCGACTTTTTTAAGAATTTTTTTAAGCTTTTACTGATGTGAAGTTGTCCGGGAATAACCATGGCTCTAGGATCTGGCGACCACCATAAAATGGGGTCTTGATCATCAAACCACGGGAAAATACCGCTCTGGTATGCAGCAAGTAATCGGGATGGAGATAAGTCGCCACCAATGGCTAAAAGCCCGTTCGGTTCAGCGAGTGCTAAACTTGGATCAGGAAAGCTATGATCAGATTCAGTGAGAAAAGTTAACGAATGCATGTTTTTAGAGTAATGTAGTTGTTATATATAAATTAGCGGAAAATTGATTATGATAAAACCTAAACTCGTCAGTTTCATTTTACTTTGTTTATTTTCAAGCTTAGCTTTTGCTTCTGGTCCATACAACCGTAATAAAGCACAACCTGTTAAAGAAGTGGTTTATGGTGATGTTACCTCAATTCGAAGTATCACTCAGCAAGAGATCATTAAAGATAAAAATAGTGGTTGGAAGACGTTTGGTGGTGCCTTGTTAGGTGGTGTAATAGGTAATCAATTTGGTAAAGGTAGTGGTAGAGACATTGCAACAGTATTAGGCGCAATTGCAGGTGGCAGTATTGCCAATCAGCAAAGTAGCCAACCGAGATATCGTGAATATAAGTTGATTGAAATGATGATCAAACAAGATGATGGTAAGAGCGTTATGATTGTTCAAGACTTGGATCCTGGGATGCCGTTTAAGGCGGGAGATAGGGTGAGGGTGGTTTATTTGGAGAATAGTGTCAGAGTTGATATTGCGATGTAATGATTTTATTATTTGGCATATTGCACGATTCATTATCGTCATACCAGCGGAGGCTGGTGTCCAGTGACTTTTTAATGCGTAGCATCATTTTTTATATCCAGATATCAAAACTTCTGCGAAGTTTACAAAGTCGTGGAGTTGCACTCCACGCCGCCAAAAGGGGAAGCCTCCAGCTGCTTCCCCTTTTGAATCCCCAGAGCCGCCCAAACGAAGCTGAGCGTTTCAGATATGATTGAATAAATGACTAACAGCTCAGATGGTACATTTGATAGGCAGGACGCCTGAATGTCGTGAAGCACATGGATGTGCGAGAACGACCTGTACCACTGAGCTTAGCCTGACGTCCATGTCAGGCTCACGCCATTTTATATTCAATCATATCCTCAACAACTTCGATGGGGTATGTTGCAGCTCTCAACGTTATCTGAAATTACTGGCTTGGTTTTGCCCCATTCCTTGCCAGCAACAAACACTCACAGCAATACAATTTCTAATGTTTACTCGCTAAAAATCATATTATTTATGACAGACTATTTTATAACAAAACAGACCTAATGATTACATTTATG
>NZ_JAFEUN010000091.1 GCF_016900895.1 Parashewanella hymeniacidonis | reverse complement strand
ATAAGCCTGATGTCGTTGAAGTTATCAAGCTTGATAAGCGTAAACTTCCTAAAGGCAACTACAAAGAAGTGGGCGTTGAAAAACGTCAAGTATTTGATATCGAATTCAAAACCGTCGTCACTGCATATCAAGCACAAATCTTAGAAAACGAACAAGGTAAACGATACACTGCAAGCTTTCCAAAGAAAATCACACAGGCGGCGCAATACGGAGAAAGTGTCAAAGCCCATGCCGTATATTTATTGTTTTATGAGGTTTTAAAGGTAAATGGCGACAGCTCTGTGACCATTATGTGGACATTAAAAAGAAAAAAGACCCAGCTCGATGAGCTAAGTCTTTGTTTTATTTAGTGGCGGGGACAGCTGAATTTGTTTCGCATTTAACTGATTTATAAGGCTGTATTTTAGTTTGAGTTTTATCAGAAATACGGCTTGGAATACTAAACAAAAATTTGAAAGCCGTTTTCGACCTTAATCAAAATCTTGTTTAGTAAAAATCGCCGCTAACAAGTGAGTTGATTGTGGCACTAACCCAACTTTCAAACCAAAAGGTTTAAACACTTTGTTGATCACATCAGCGGTATAATTGCCACGATCATTTTCAATCTCAGAAATGGTTTTTCTTGAGACTTTTACCAACTTGGCATAAGCATCTTGTTTTAAGCCTATTATGTCCATTCGCAAGATTTTTAAAGCTTGACCTTGGGTGAGTTCAGACGTTACCACTTTAAAGATGATTTCACGTATTTTTTGGTTTCTCTCAAAATTACTCACACCTTTGGTTGTTTTAGAGGTGCGTTTCCTGCTTGGGAGGTTCAGTTCTTTTTGATCAACTTCTTCCATTAGCGTAGCCCCCAACGTGTCAATTTTTCTGAGATAAAATCAAATCCAATACTTGGCATTAAAAGAATTTGTTCTGGTATGCCCCTATGCTCAAGACGAGATTTTAGCTCAACAAGTTGATCTGCTGTTTTCTTTAATGAACCGAGTAATTCATCTTTATTAACTACATCAGATAACGAGTTAGCTATGGCGACGAAATCATATTCTCCTCCAATTTCTAATGGGTTCCCCCAAATGGTTGTTCTAGCAACACCTTCAGGATCGGCTTTCATCGGGGCAAAATCATAAATCGGTGCTAATCGTATTTCACCTTGATAACGAATAAATGAAGTGTTTCTACCATGGTTATCACTATTGCCAAAAATAATATTAAGTAAATCTCTGGTTACCCATTCGATAATAAACGCTTGTTGATCAAACTTGAAATCTTGCTCATTTACCATATGAGATTTATTGATTTTGTTTATCAACTTTCGAATAACCTCGCCATGATAAAGTGTTGTGCCAGCTCCCTTATCAAGCATTGAGTAAACTGATTCCATTCCCAAGTGCTGAATGCCATTTTTGGTATTTCTTACATCAAACCTTGGTAACCAAATTGATGGATACTTTAAGCCTTCTTCAAGCCGTATGTTATCGGTGGCAATGGTATCAAAGCCCATAGCTTCAAGTTCATGGTAAAAGTGATACTCTGCTCGCAAAATATTACAGTCAATTTCCGCTCGTGAGCCTCTGGGATATTTCACCAAGTAATGAATATCTTGGCTGGTTAAATCGTCTTGGTAGGTATCAATCCAAATTTGCTGTTGCGTATTACAGCGTAAAAGTAACTTTGGAGCTTCACCGCCAGCACCCGTTGCTCCGCCTGCTGCTGCACCTTTTTGTTGAGCGTAATCTAAGAAGTCACCTGCACGATTATTAACATCTTCGATGGTAAAGAATAAGTTTTCAGCTAACGGGTTTCTTTCAGGTAAAGACTCTTTAATACGTAAATTACCTACAGGTGACATTGTGCCATTTTTTAATAACAGGTAATTTTGCTCATCAGTAGGGATACCTTCTAAGCCGAGATATTTCATCCAGTAGCGTCTGCTGGCTCCACTGGGCATAATGTCATCAATAAAGCGAGGCCACGCTTTATTTTCGTTATCAAAAAATAATGCCACTGGATAATTGATAGAAACAGCGTGTTCGTCATCTTTATCTATGAGTTCAATAACATAATCTTCATTGTAGTTGAGTTCAGCTACATCGAATCTGTTTTTATTGCCATAAGGAAAGATGATATGTCCAACATCTTTCCATTGCTTGTCTAAAAAAGCCTGTAAAGTAAGATGCTTCATGTTTCTACTTAATTTGAATTATCAATGAGCTTTATATTACTCATAAAATTCGTTTATTCCAAGTTATGTAACCAATATGACTCACAATGCTGTGTTTTAACTTTTTATGTAACGTAAATTACTCATAAATAAAAAAGCTGATTAAAGAATTCATTTAACTATTAATTCTCAAATAAACATCGCTTTATCAATTCCAAATCGTAAAGATAAGGCTTTAATATGGCTAAGCGTTAATGAGCGCTCACCGCTTAGTATCATCGATACGAGAGACTTGCCCCCAATTTCATTTTTAAAATCACTATAAGTTAATTGATGTTGATCAATGATGACTCTTAACATAGCAATGGCTGGGTCAATGGCGTCGATATCTTTTTTAAATTCTTTAAATTCGTCAGCTTCTTCTTCGTACTTATGAAGAACAGGGAGCAACAGTTCAATCAAGGTATGATTTTTTTCATAATCTTCTACAAGTTCATCAGCAAGCTCCATGAGCTCGTCATATTGATCTCGACTTTGAATCCCTGCAATCCAAGGTAACGCAATAAAAGCGTTGTTAGCAGCTGTCACCATTTCATGTAAGTTCATAATATACCTCGACGTATTTCGATTACTTCTTTTTGCTCTTTGAGCTGTGTTCATCAACAATTTTGTCATATTCGGCATGAGTACAAATATGCCTAACATAGAAGTGCCCGTCACCAAAAAAAGTGATAAAAGCAATTAACCTGAGTTTTTTCCCACCAAGATCTATTACATACCATTTATCTACGTACTTAAAGTTATCGAGGCTCGGGGATATCTTTTTTAATTCTTCTGGATTATTAGGCTTACTTTTGTCCAGCACCTTGTAAGTATCATCAATAGTTTTTGTATATTTTGGATGCAGAACTTTTGCTGTTTCAAAAGCTTCTTTTTTTACTACGTGCATGATCTATTTTGCGTTCACATTATGTGAACATTCTAGGAAGTTGTAGGAGGTTATGCAAGGTAGAAATATTAATGAAAATTCACTTACTAAATGTTTGCCGTGTTTATTTGCTCCTAGCTATTAAGCAGGGCATGATAACTTTCCTGTGCTCTCCCCAAATTTGTGAAGTTATGAGCAAAAAAATTCTTACCGAAATGACATTCGACATCACTGACTTTCAAGATAACCCCTTAAAAGTCATTGAAAGCGCCAAAGATGAGCCTGTCTGTATTTCAGTTGCTGGCGAACCTTCATTCTACTGTGTCCCTGCTGATTTATTTGAGCAGAAGCGAGAGAGCTTAACAAAGCTAGAGCAATTAATTACTGAAGGTGAAAACAGCGGTGATGATCAAGAATGGGATTTTGACAAGTTCACTCAGATAATGAAGGGCTTTAAAAATGAACGGTTAATACAAAAGCGGTTAGATGCTCTTAATGAATTATCAGCGCTGGATCAGGAGCTAGGGCTTTATGAACTTGATGTAGAAAGAGAGCCTGAAAAAGGGAGTTCGATAATAAATGTGCTTCGTGAAACGTAACCATTCACCAGCCCCGTATTGACTTTTGGAATAAATGGTGAAACACCCTTAAAAGTGATACTTGCATCACAAAACAGCGGCACCCTTGCGGTTATGAATGTCAATAAACGGGAATTTGAAATTGTCAATACCCCTCTGGTGAATGCTTACCGTGAAACCGCTGATGATCTAGTCGAAAGTGGATTATTGAGTAAAGATTCTGAGCTTATGAAGTCTATCGAAGAATGTGAACAAGACCTTAAAAATGGTGATTACAAAGAAATTGATGATGTTGAAAAACATGTCGATGAACTTTTAAAACGAGAAGATTAAATATCCCGCAATAATCTTTACTCAATTCTGAAATGTAAACATTTTACTTTTGTTAAAATGACTAAGTAGATACAAATATGTCTATTTTATTATTTTTAAACTATAGTGGCTACTATTGTGTCTATTTTTCTTTGGTGAAGCAATGAATTTGTCATTATTAATTGAAGGTGATGTTCAACAAGCTTTTGCAAGTTACTTGCGTGAGCAGCGAAAGACCGCAAAGCTTTCTCGTGAAGCATTAGCGCAGAGGAGTACTGTGCCCGCATCAACGATTAAAAAGTTTGAGCTAACAGGGCAAATCTCGTTCAGGCAATTATTATTACTTTGGCAAAGTCTTGATGATCTGGATCGGCTCTATAAATTAACGCAGCAGAATAAAAATAAAGTAGTTCCGACTTCTATTGAAGAGGTATTAGACAGTGGGTTTTAAAAAATGAACTTTAAGCCTATTAATCGTTTAGAAGTACGGCGCAAGCTTAGCACTGGGCAAGAATTACTTGTTGGTACGCTTGCACAAAACAGGCAAGGGGTGTTTTTTCAATATGACCAGAATTATTTGTCAGAGCAAACCAACTTGTCACCTTTTGTAATGCAACACGATCACACATTGCAGCAAGCTCCGATGAAACCTCATAATGGTTTACATGGTGTATTCGCTGATGCATTACCTGACGGTTGGGGATTGCTGCTACAAGATAGAGTGTTTCGCCAAAATGGGATTATGCCAGCGCAAGTTACGGCGATGGATCGGTTAGCGTTTGTCGGCAGTACGGCAATGGGCGCATTGAAATTTAGCCCGGTATCTGAATATGGGGTTAATCATCAAAATGAAATTGATATACAGACTCTTGGGTTTGAAGCTCAAGCATTTTTTGATAAAGAGTTTGATAAAGAGTTTGATGGGCAAACCGATGATGTATTAGCAGCACTTGTTGCAGCTGGGAGTTCTGGCGGCGCAAGACCAAAAGCCCAAGTTTATTTTGAAAACGGCGACACAAAGCATTGCAGTACACAAGTTCAATCTCATGAAAACAATGAAGCATGGTTAGTTAAATTCACCTCTAAAAACCTATCATTAGGGCATGAAGAAGGTTTGTGTGAAGCGGCTTATTTAACACTTGCTGAAGATGCTGGGTTGCAGCCACCACAATGGCAATTACTTGATGCACCGAAAAAGTCAGGTGCTCGCCAATGGTTAGCATTAAAACGATTCGATTGCGTAAATCAGGCAAATAGCACAAGTGGACGACTGCACATGCACAGTGCATGCGGATTGTTAAATGCAGATTTTCGAGTGCCAAGCTTGGATTATGAAGACTTAATAAAAGCCAGTCGAATATTGTGCAAGTCACCAGCAGCAGGGCAAATGCAATTTAAACGAGCGATGTTTAATTTGTTCAGTTGCAACCAAGACGACCACAGTAAAAACTGGGCATTCTTACAAGCTGATAACGGCGAATGGAATTTAGCACCTTTTTACGATGTCACTTTCAGCCCACACCCATTTGGTGAACAATCCACATCGTTTGCAGGTTTCGGTAAAAATCCACCTCTACAATCCATTCAAAAGTTGGCATCAACAGCCAGTTTCGCTAATTGGTCAAAAGCAAAACAAGTGGTAGAAGAAGTAGTCAGTGAAATACAATCATTCAGTCAAGTAGCTAAAGAGCTAGGTGTAAAAGCTGAGACGATTCGATTAATCCAAAAACAGTTAGATGCAACTTGGCAGGCCAATAAAATTCTGGCTAAGTGAACACATCGATTTTTAGCCTATGGGAAAGCGAGAGAAAGTTAAATCTACTCCATTTTCTGATTTTGTTCGAAATAATACACCAGAAGCCGAGATCACAACAACTATGGCAAATAGATCACAGCAAATCTCGGTCAATTTAGTTTCACTGTCGCTTTATGTCAATTATCTAATATAATCGGCTACAGTATCAATGTCTCCAGCGTATTGCTTTTCTTCAAAGCAGCCGCAAGCCTACGTAATTAAACGCATTAAGTCTTAGCGAGGCTTCACGATTTTTTAATCGGGATATCAAAGGCATCAGGGTCGGTTACCAAAGCCAATAATTCCTCCCACGTTTTAAATATCACAATCTTTATAATTGAGCGCAGTTGTTCCCACATATGCTGCTTTGAACGATTGCGTTTACGACACGCTTGATACGCAGTATCAGTTAATTCGAAAATCTGATGAAAATAAAAGGCGAGCAATATTAGCAGGTAAACATTAAAACTCAGGTTTTCTTTGCCGTGACCATAATTATGGTTGATGTTATAGCCTTGATTCTTCAAGGTATTAAAGCACTCATTTTCAATTTTCCATCGACAACGTCCCGCTTTTGCGAGTTTAAAACTTAAAACGAATACCTCCATTGACCGTAAAGCCATCGTTTCGAGACCAGATATCCGTCGTCCAACGCCCGCTTGGTGCTTGAGTTGGCAGCAGTAATGAATCCTCTTTTGTTTGACGAACATTCAACAGATTTTCTGCGTTCAGGAATAGGCTAATTCGACCAACGGTAATTTGGCCTAACAGCCCTAAGTGCCAGTAGGCATCGCTTTTTTCTCGGTACGGATTATTTTCTAAATGCTGTGTCCCTGTGTAATATGCTTCAAACCCTAATAGGTGGCTGCCATGCTCTTCCCACATCACCACAAGGCCTGCAGAGTGTTCTGGCGTAAGTGTTAAAGGAACTCGGTTGCTATTGTTATTGCCCAACTTTGTAGCATCGGTATACAAGTAACTGCCTGTAAACTTAATGTCATTCCAACGATAGCGCAGCAATAACTCTGCCCCACGAATCTTGCTTTCATCCTCTGCATTTACGATTCGAACTGTTTTATTTGATGAATTATTTGTTACTTGATCTAACTCTGTCACGTTTTCAACGTCAGAAGAAAACAAAGTCACGCTCGTTTCTAAGTCCCCAGTAATATAACTGATGTCCACCGATGCCGTTGTCGCTTGCTCAGCTTCTAAGTCTTCAAGTGGCAATAAACGAGACAACCCTACTTCATCTATATCTTCAATAAATGGTGTTGGCGCATAATAACCTTTGCCATAAGCTCCTCTTAACGTCCAGTTACTCGGTTGGTATAGAACTGAAACACGAGGACTAACTTGGGTACCATATTCACTGTGCCAATCTGTTCGTGCACTGAGTGATGCCGAAACTTCGTCGCTCACTTCATAATCCAGCTGTGAAAATATACCCGGTGCTTTATAGGAATAATTAAACTCTGAGAACGTATCGGAGTCGAAAGATTCTTGCTGAAAAGCTGCGCCGATTAACCAAGACATGTCGTCTGAATAGTCAGAGTAACTGGATTCAATTAAATAACTCTTGTGGTTATCGTCTTCAAAAACATCACCATATTGGTGTTCATGGTTTTGTAGCATAGAAGCACCACGCATGTTCAGACTCGCTGATTCTGTCAACGAACGATCATAAACAAAGCCTAAATCACTTCTTATCGTATCTTGATTCTGTTGAAATGAACGACCATCGCTTAAAGTCGCATTATCCGATGTTCCACCACGGCGCTGCTCTTTCATCACTCCCAGTGTTACGTAAAGGTTGTCACCATCTTCACCCTGCCAATATAGACGAGGTCTTATACTGCCTCTCTCGTAACCTGCTAAGTCAATCCAACCATCATTATCCAAGTCTTGTGTACTCTGGCGGTGAATACCTGCCGTAACTGAACCACTTAATTCGTCCGTTAACGGTGCGGCAAAATAAGACGTCACATCTTGACCATCTTTTGAGGTCAAGTTAACGAGCACTTCTCCTTCAAACTCATCAGAAGGTGTGCGTGAGATTAAGTTAATCACTCCACCCAATGCTGAGCCGCCATAAAGTGATGAAGCAGAACCTTTAATGATCTCTACATTGGCTAAGTCTGTAGGCGGTATTTGCAATAAACCAATAGAAGCAGTTTGAGCACCGTAGAGTGGTAAGCCATCACTTAATAACTGAGTGTAGCGACCATATAAACCCTGTAGACGAATATTCGCACTCCCCAAAGCGGGAGAAGTTGTTTGTACACGCACACCGCCTGTTTCAGCAACAAGCATAGAAATATTACCGGGGCGCATGAGCGCTTTTTCTTGTATTTCTTCGCCGTTAATAATTTCAGTTCTCGTGGCAGACTCTGTGACTACTCGGCCTAAACGCGAAGCGCTGACTTGAATGGTTTCGACAGACGATTCATCGTGCTCATGATGGTATTCATGATTGTCACTCGCATACGCAAACGATGGTAGCAACAGCACTGCTGCTACTTTATTTTTTGATTTAAAAAGCATGGTTATCTCACAACTTATTTACACTCAATTTAAGAGTGCTCTAAAAAGAAAACTAGGTGTGCACATATAAGTACCCATACAAATGAAACCACACATTCTGATTCACTATCTGAGCACACTACTGCGTTTCAGCTCAGGTTACATAAAGTGGCTATGCGCCCTTCGCCGCGCCTTGTATTGCACTCAACTATCAAACCAGAATTATTCGATTACATTTGAATGAGTACTTAGGTGCATTAACTCTTATGAGGTAACTCTTGGAGGGCGATAATGGGAATTGGAAATAAACATTGGGCTTTCTGATTGCTGGTCAAAGACAGACTCAATGGAAAACACGACTTGAGTAGAACGAACATTAGCAGTGACAGAGGCAAACGGTGAGCAGGCATTTGCAATGCAAATACAGTTTGAATCGCAGCAATCAACATCACAGCAATTGTCTTTGTTTTCAGCCGTATGCCGCTCGACAGTTTGACCACGTTCTTTTGAATGCGTTTGATCATTGGCTTTAACCGAAAACATTTTTGCAAAATCAACGTTCATCACATCAGTCGTATTTACTGTGCTTTTTTCTAAGTACACAGCAAATATTAATGTGATAACCATGAATGCAAAAAAAGTAATACGCATAAAGTGCTCAATAAATCAGGAACGGGCATTCTAATTGTTTTTGCTGGGGATGTGAACATGTCCAATGAGCAATATTTTTACATTAATGATCACTTTTGAAAGAGAGCGGAACAGGACAAAGATCACATTTAGCTTGATAGTTCGTGTACGAATCATTACCATACATATTAATTGAACGTTCAATCAATCTTTGAGAAAACAAAATTTCAGTTATGCAGCGATGTGAAATAAAAGCAAAAAGAACACAAGATCTCATTGACGCAACACTCATCTCAGTTGATCAACATGGCCTTCATCACACGACCATCAAGACTATCAGCTCGATTGCCGGGATATCGTCAGGACTGATCAGCCATTACTTTGATGGCAAGCAAGGCTTGATTGAAGCTACGCAAAGATACCTGTTGGATAATCTCAAACACGCATTATTGATTAGGGTTCAAAATAAAAAGCTTGAACCGCAACAACGTTTGTTTGCCATTGTTGAAGCTAATTTCACCGATTTGCAATGTTCAAACCCAGCTACAAAGACATGGTTAAGCTTTTGGGCGCAAGCCATGCATGAGCCTCAACTGGCTCGCCTACAAAAAGTTAACAATCAGAGGTTAGTCACTAACCTGCAATATTCCTTCGCTCAGGCTTTAGAAAAAAATGATGCCATTGATGCTGCCAAACAAACCGCAGCGATGATTGATGGTTTTTGGCTTAGAAGTGCCCTTCAAGCCAAGCCGGAAGAAGCCTTTAAAGAAGCTGAGCAATTATGTAAGCGCTATATTTCCGAGCGCCTTCGTTAGATTCCCGGAGAGAATTGATGTCCACCGTTTATCGTAACTATATCCATGGTAAAGCTGTTTCAAATGAAACAGGTGAAGTTTTTGATGTTATTAACCCAGCCACGGGTGAAGTAAGTTACCAAGTTGAAGTTGCTGACGAAAAAGTTCAGCAAGCCGCAATTGAAAGTGCCAAGCAAGGTTTTGCCCAGTGGTCTGCAATGACAGGCATGGAGCGCAGCCGTATTTTATTAAAAGCTGTTGAATTGCTTCGCCAACATAATGATTCGCTTGCTCGTGTTGAAGTCATTGATACGGGGAAACCATGGCAAGAAGCGTCAGTCGTTGACGTAGTAACAGGTGCCGATTCTATTGAGTTTTTCGCAGGTTTAGCCTCAGCGATTGAAGGCTCACAACAAACCGTAGGCGGCGACTTTTATTACACCCGCCGTGAACCGTTAGGCATTTGCGCAGGTATCGGTGCATGGAATTATCCATTGCAAATTGCGTGTTGGAAGTCAGCGCCTGCATTAGCAGCAGGTAACGCAATGATTTTCAAACCATCAGAAGAAACGCCACTGGGTGCAGTTAAGCTTGCTGAAATCTTCACTCAAGCAGGCGTACCAGACGGCGTATTCAACGTTGTACACGGTGATGGTAAAGTGGGCGCTTGGTTAACCACTAATCCTGATATCGCAAAAGTCTCTTTTACTGGTGAAGTGGGCACAGGCCAAAAAGTCATGGCAGCGGCTGCGAGCACATTAAAAGACGTGACCATGGAATTGGGCGGCAAATCTCCGCTTATCGTATTTAATGATGCTGACATTGATAATGCCGTTTCTGCTGCGATGTTGGGTAACTTCTATACCCAAGGTGAAATCTGCACCAATGGTACTCGTGTTTTTGTTCACGAATCAATTTACTCAACCTTTGTTGAGCGTCTAGTACAAAGAACTAACGATAACATCGTGTGTGGCGACCCACTGAATGAAGACACCAACTTTGGTGCGCTTATTTCTAAAGCTCATCAGCAAAAAGCACTTGATTACATTCGTATTGGTGTTGAAGAAGGTGCAGAGCTCCTTAGTGGCGGCAAAGCCTTATCTCCAGACAATGCGCCAAACGGTGCCTTTGTTGCGCCAACCATCTTTGGCAACTGCCAAGACGAGATGACCATCGTTAAAGAAGAGATCTTTGGCCCTGTAATGTCACTGCTTAAATTCAGCGACGAAGCTGAAGTTATCTCTAGAGCCAATGACACCAAATTGGGCTTAGCGGCTGGCGTCTTCACTCAAGACATCACTCGTGCTCACCGTGTTATTCATCAAATTGATGCGGGTATTTGCTGGATTAACGCTTTCGGTGCTTCTCCTGCAGAAATGCCAGTTGGTGGTTACAAAATGTCAGGTATCGGCCGTGAAAACGGGACCGAAACGCTAAAAGCCTATACCCAAATCAAGTCGGTTTATGTGGGTATGGAAAAGCTTGAAAGCCCATTTTAAGGATACCAAGATGACTCAACAACAGCAGTATCATTACATCATTGTTGGTGCAGGCTCAGCGGGTTGCGTACTAGCAAACCGTTTATCTGAAGATCCAAATAATTCCGTGTTGCTATTGGAAACTGGCGGCAGCGATAAGAGTATTTTTATCCAAATGCCAACGGCGCTTTCTATTCCAATGAACACAAAAAAATACGCTTGGCAGTTTGAAACTGAAGCTGAAACTGGCCTTGACAACCGTAAAATGCACTGCCCTCGAGGTAAAGTATTAGGTGGTTCTTCATCCATTAATGGCATGGTTTATGTTCGTGGTCATGCAATGGATTTTGATGAATGGGCCAACCACGGCGCAGCAGGCTGGGATTATCAGCATTGTTTACCTTATTTCAAAAAAGCTGAAACGTGGGCGTTTGATGGTGATGACTACCGTGGTAAGCAAGGTGAGCTTGCCGTTAACAATGGTAACGAGATGAAAAACCCACTTTACCGAGCATTTATCGAAGCGGGTAAAGATGCAGGTTATCTAGAAACTCAAGATTATAACGGCGCTCAACAAGAAGGCTTTGGCCCAATGCATATGACCATTAAAAATGGTGTGCGTTGGTCAACGTCAAATTCCTACCTTCGCCCTGCGATGAAGCGTGCAAATTTGACCGTCATCACTCACGCTTTAGTAAATAAAGTGCTGATTGAAGATAAGCAAGCTAAGGGTGTTGAATATCAACGCAAAGGCAAAACGGTATCAGTTTTTGCAACTAAAGAAGTTGTATTGTCAGCAGGTTCTGTTGGTTCTCCACACATTTTGCAGCTTTCAGGTATTGGCGATAAAAACGTGCTTGAAAATGCAGGTGTCGAAGTGAAGCATCACTTACCGGGTGTCGGCCAGAACTTACAAGATCATTTGGAGTTTTACTTCCAATTTAAATGTAAACAGCCAATTTCATTAAACGGCAAACTGGATCCGTTAAGCAAGCTGGGTATTGGTACTCGCTGGATTTTAAACAAATCTGGCTTAGGTGCGACCAACCACTTTGAATCTTGTGGCTTTATTCGCTCGAAAGCTAATTTAGCGTTCCCTGATTTACAATATCATTTTTTACCAGCAGCAATGCGCTATGACGGTAAAGAAGCGTTTGCTGGTCATGGTTTCCAAGTACATATTGGACATAATAAGCCAAAAAGCCGTGGTGCAGTCACGTTAGTTTCAGCTGATCCTAAGGTGGCGCCAAAAATTCAATTTAACTACCTGACTGAACAAGAAGACATTGAAGGTTTCAGAGCTTGTGTACGTTTGACTCGCGAAATCATCAATCAGCCAGCAATGGATGAATACCGTGGTGAAGAAATTCAGCCTGGCTTAGCGGTTCAGACGGATGAAGAAATTGACACCTTCGTACGTGAATTTGTTGAGTCGGCTTATCATCCATCTTGTTCGTGCAAAATGGGCACCGATGATATGGCAGTAGTTAATCCTGAAACCAAGGTTATTGGCATTGACGGATTACGCGTGGTGGATTCTTCAATCTTCCCGACGATTCCGAACGGTAACTTAAATGCGCCGACGATTATGGTTGCTGAAAAAGCCGCTGATTTTATTTTGGGCAAGACACCTTTAGCTGCGGCCAATGTTGACGTTCGATTAGGAACGGATTGGCAAATAAAGCAACGTGAACAAATGCCTAAGCGGGTCGTAAATTAATTTTTAAATGCCTTTTCTGTTGTTTCCACAAATTGGGAGCAACAGAAAGCATATCAATCGGGTCACAACTGACCTTTATTGAGTTTGGTATAACGCCATTCGTCATAAAAATCGTTGAAACAATCAATAATAACTTTAAGCCTGATTTTACTAAGCATTGGGTAATGACCTCGTCATGTCCAATGTTTACTAAAGTCCTGTTGTTAGAAGGGCCGCCAGCTAAAGCTGCCTGTTGTAAAACAGAGTGTTCTTTGAAGATAAAGTTTATTTGACTGAAGTAATCAGCAGATTACTGCTTGTAAATACTCGTTCAGATGTAATCTGAATCATTCTGGTTTGATAGATGAGCGCATTACGGTGTTCCAGTTCAGATAATGAATCAGAATGTGTGATTTCATTTGCATGAGTACTTAAATACATTAATAAAAATAGGTCTTACATGGATATCAACTTAGCTACATTTGGGGGTCAATAATGACGACTTGGCTTTCAATGGGGATTATTTTCACCTTCGCTTGTATCGCAATCATTTTATTCCGTTGGGGTAATGTGCGCTGCATCGGTGTCACCCCAGCCCGCACTTACACCTTTATCGCAATTTTATTTACTTCAGGCCTAGATGTGGGCTTGATCATGTTCCCGCTGACCGAGTTTGCAGGATACGCTGATTATGCTACGAGTCCTGAATACTCATTTACCAACCCACTCGCTATTGAGTTTGGTTTTTGGGCATTCTTGATCTGGGGCTTTTACTTTTTAACGTGCTTCTACTTTTGTGTGATTGAACCAAGAGTAAAGTTCTTCGAAATCGGTGTAGTCAAGTTCATCAATAACTTAGTCATCATTGGTACTTGTGCATTCACCGCTTATCTATTGCTTATCAACTTACCGTGGTATTTACCTGAAATCGGTGATGGTGAAACCGTTATCGGCAGTTTCTATTTAATCGTGCTTGCCGTCATTGCAGTAGCCGTTTATTCAAGTACTAACATTCAATATGTTCGCTATTTGAGCCTAGGCAGTACTGGCTTGTTCCTTGCGCTGATTGTGTTTATGTGGGCTACGGCATTTTTACCAGCTGACAACACGCTATCTGAATTCGCAACTACCTTTAGTCAAATTGGTGGCTACTTCGGCAACATTCATGAATTCGTGTTACCAATGAATGATTACCATGAGTTCTACCTATTTTGGTGGTTCGCTTGGAGCATCATGATTGGTCAGTTTACCTCTCGTTTCGTTGGCGGCATGAAAGCTTACCAAGTATTAATTGCAATGATGGTATACCCATCAATCCCAATTGCGATTTGGTTTACGATTCTTTACTACTTCAGTGCCAACAGCATTGATACTACAGGCATCATCAACATGGCCATGGTGTTTGTTGGTATTACCTTTGTGATCAACTCACTCGACTCATTGATTCGCTTGTATACCGATAACCTAAACATGACAGTTAAACGCTTCGGTAAACTGAAATACTTTATCGGTAACTTTGCACTGCTGGCTGCACTAACCGCACTCTTTAAACTGGATTTCCTACAAATTCAGTGGGTGGGCGCATTGGCGATTGGCATTTTATTTAGCTGTTTCTGCTTCATTTTAATTAAGCACTTTAAAACAGTTAAAAACATCAATGGTTCTCCTGAAGAGAACACGCTTGATTATTCAAAGCTAACTCACTCGAATTAACCTTATATCAATAAAGATAAATCACTGAGCACCAGCCTTGGCTGGTGCGACAGTACACAAATAATAAAATGGAACATTAAAATGAAAAACACAATTATCGCACTAGGTACCCTTTGCGCCTTGGGTCTATCAACCTCTGTATTCGCTGGTGCGAGCTCTACCATTACCGCCACATCAAACTACAGCTATAACGGTTATAGCCAAACTGAAAATAAAGCAGCTCTTCAAGGCAGCTTAGATTACGGTTGGGATAATGGTATTTATATTGGTACTTTTGCTTCTAACGTTGGCTTTAATGGTTTTGGCACTGATGTAGAGTGGGATGCATACGTTGGTAAATACACTCAACTTAATGATACATTCGGCCTTGACGCTGGTATCTCTGTATATACTTATTACGGTGAAAGTGCAGCTTCTGACTTAAATTATAATGAAGTTTATTCACAGTTAGATATCACTTCAGACATGGGTGTATCCAATATTCGTGCAGCCTATGCATGGGATTATTTTGGTTATGATGTAGAGCATATCGTTGCGACATTGGCGCATACTTTTGAAGTTGCCGATGGCCATAGTTTGAAGCTTACTTATAATTACTCTTATTCATTTGATGAAGCAAAATGGCCTTGGGGTAACAACAACAAATCATACGATCATTTCAAAGTATCATACCTAACTAATTACAAAGGTTTTGACTTTGATATTTCAGCTGAAGATACGTCAATTAATCATCAAGACGAAACTAAAGCACGTGTGATCTTTACTGTTTCTCGTACTTTTAGTTTCTAAATTATTTAGACATAAAACTTGGCTCTTAATATAAGTTGAGAGCCTTTTTGATTCAGTTTTAATCACAATACTATTTCTAAAATATTTTGCTTTACGACACATTAATTTAGCGATATAAATCGTTTATATGGTTAGCAGTACTTCCCTACTCGGATTCTATTGATGGAAAAACACGAAGAGCTCTTCACTTCATTAAGAAAAGTGATCAGAGCCATTGATTTGCATTCAAAGCACTTATCAAAAACCGTTGGTTTAACAGGCCCGCAATTAGTTATTATGCAGCAAATTGGCAGACAGAAAGGCATTCTTGCTCGTCAAGTTGCTCAAAATGTAAACTTAAGCCCTGCAACCGTTACCAGTATTTTAGATCGCCTTGAAGCGAGAGATTTAGTTCATCGAATTAGAAGCAGTGAAGATAAACGTCGTGTCGGATTATTTCTAACTGAAGCTGGCGAAAACCTGCTAATCAAAGCACCGCAGCCATTACAAGATCATTTTATTGAGAAGTTCTCCGCATTGGCAGAATGGGAACAATCTCAACTATTGTCATCGATACAACGTCTAGCAAGCATGATGGACGCTCAAGATTTAGATGCTGCCCCCATTCTTGAAGTGGGTACCTTACAACCAACGGCAGCACAATAGTGCTTCTTTTTATGCGTAGATTACTCTACGCATAAATATAAACTCTTGTAACTTCTTTTTAATTAATAACTTAAAAGAAAACTCAGTTTAACAAGCACAAGTTATCATGCTAAAACCTTATTCCAAGGCCCTTCAATCGCAAGCGTTTTGGTCGGTGAGTACACATTTACAAACATCACTTTTCCGTCTGGAGAGAAGCAAGCACCAGCCATTTCTGTTTGAGTACGCAATCTCGCAAAGCTATAAACATCGCCCTCTGGAGTAACACCTCTTAAATGATTGTCGACAGGATCAACATATTGATCTTCACAAACAATTAAATGCCCTTGAGGCGTAACAGTCAGGTTATCGCCGAAATTATATAAACTTTCATCATCGCTTTCTAAAAACAATTGAACTCGTGCTGCTTTAGTCGCTTTCTTTGGTTGATATCTCATAACTTGTCCTAATTGCTTTTGGCCGCCATTAGTACAACAGAAATACAATTCATCATCAGCCCAGTGTATTCCTTCTCCTCGTGCAAATAATGTTGCTCCAGCTTTGTGACCTCGTATTCTCAAGTCATCATTAGGGCTTTCTGGGTCATCTAAATCTATCCAATCAGCCTCTAACCACTTGCCTAACTTCATAGTCATCTCTGACCAATTACGAGTATCAAATTTTGGCACTCCCTTAACGACCATGGCCTGTAGTTGGCCACTTTTCTCAAGCTGACCGTATACTTTTGGTACGAAACGATAAAACAGGCTGTCACCTGTGTCTTCAGTCAAATAGACAATACCCGTATTCGGGTCTACGCAAGCGGCTTCATGATTTAAGCGTCCCATTGCTTTAAGTGGCTTAGCTTCAACAAAAGTTGTTGCATCAGCAGGAACTTCAAAAATATACCCGTGATCTCTACTTATCTCTCCGTCCGGCAACGCTACCGTTTCCTCACAGGTCAGCCAACTGCCCCAAGGCGTAACACCACCAGAGCAGTTACGAATGGTTCCAAGTAAACTGACGAACTCTTTTTCTACTTGTTTGGTATTGAGATCATAAATAAGTGTCGAAGTCCCCCCCAGGTAAAGCAACATCATTTGTGAAATTGTCATAGCTCAACGGCGTCTTTATTTTTTGAAGTGAAGTCGGCTGATTCTTAAGGTTTTTAGGTTTTAATTCATGATTCCGAATTAATGCTACTTTATTCTCTTTTAGCTGTATGCATCCCATGCCATCGACTTTATCAGCCACATGAAAACCATCAGACATTAATTGACCAAATTCTGATATAACTCGATAGTTGAACCCTTCAGGTAAATCTAGAAGCCCATCAGGATCTGGAATCAATCGTCCATACCCCTTAGATGTATTTAATATTGGGAGGTTATTTGTTTTGCCGGAACCCATCAAACTTGGGTAATAAATTAAGAGGATAAATCTGAGGAGAAAAGCTTTATTTTTGAGATAATAAGTCGACCAAGACAACTATCAAAATAAAATGGTATGATTTTCACCGTCCAAACTACTTTAATCATTTAGTCAGTTATGAGGTTAGTTTTTTTCTGAACTGAATAAACTGAAAACACCTTGAAGGAACATGTTTAGTACACCATTTGTGACATCTTCATTTTGTACACTTCTGTCTTCACGATCACGGCTTTTGTCTTTATTTCGGCTTTCAATACTGCCTTGCATCCCTTCACCAAAACCTTCAACAGCACTTTGTGTTTGTGAACTTGTACAACCGAGCATTCCAAGGGTAAGTAAAATTACGCTATAACGTTTTATCAGCATACCAAACATCCTTTTATTTATTCTTTAACCTTCCTAGGGGGCTTTATTTAGTCCATTTTATTCAGCTTTAGTTCACCATTGTAAATAAAGGTTATCGATTATCAAAAACGCTTACTTGGCCATCACGAGAATCGTAAATAAAACCTAAAGCACCAACATTAGTATTTTCATTGAAGTTCGATTTTATATAATCGTATCGACATTCATAATAAGGATTTGTATTGCCCATTCTATCAGCAACAAATAAAGCATCACCTGAAGGTGTTGTATCGACCAGATATACTATATCTTTCTGAACCATAATTTCGTCCCATATCGTCACGCATCCTTTATCTCCTTTACCAATTGAGTTGGGCTGCGTTCGATTATCATCTTTATCAGTACCTATTGGATAACCAGAGTCATTTGTATCCAAATTTCCATAAGCAGAAAGATCATTCATTGCGCCTGAACCTTTTGTTTCAAGCAACCAAGCTTTATGTGCAATTGAAACAGCACTTTCAAATGCTCCTGCGTAGCCTTCCACCACAGCTTTATCTGCATCGTCAGACAATGATAAAAATTTCGGTAGCGCAATCACGGCCAACACAGCAAGAATAACAATAACAACAACCAACTCGATTAGAGTAAAACCTTTATGCTTCATTTTCATTTTTCTTTTTTCTTTTTTCTTTTTTCTTTTTTCTTTCTAGCGTACTTACACATGAGTAAAATACCCTCCATTCTATCTAGGTTAGCGATTGTAAGAACAATTGAATCAAAAGAAAGTTGGCTCTTCGTCGTTTCATGTGGATTTGAGTAGATCTGATACAGGGCTAGCAATCATAAAGATCATGGTTATAAATGTTCCTGTATTACGGTAGCCTCTGGCTCGTGCTCTGGCCGCTTGAAA
>NZ_JAFEUN010000090.1 GCF_016900895.1 Parashewanella hymeniacidonis | reverse complement strand
GGGTACATGGTGAAGACCTGAACTTGAAAACCAATGAGGAGCCTGTGCAACTTAATTATTTATGCCCGACCGGGTTAAGGATGATTAGCGTAAAATCAGAAGCCATCATTGAAATTATTAGGAACTAATCGGCCTATTGATTTTAAAATTTTTCGAGAACCGCCTTGTGCGGAGCCGCATGCAGGGTGGTGTGGGGGCTGAGGGTTAGAGACCCTCGGCTACCCGATTATGCTTCAGTTACGGGACTTTTCAACACGCTAGTCATGTGTTCATGAGCTTGAGAGACAAGGTTTGTTACGTTCACCAAAATATCTTTACCCGTATCCTCTCCTAAGCGTCTTGTACCAATTCGTAGAGAGTATATTTCATGTACCTCATCACCAGGTATTTCAAGCATTTCAACCTCTTCATGCTCTGAAGATAATCTAGGTTTTAGGTCGCTGTTACGTGACAAGTAATTGTGGACAATTGTAATAATTGACGCTCGTGCTACTTCTTCATTTTCTGCTTGAGATATCTGATGATACTTTAGCGAAGCAGCAGGAGATGCTAATAGCTCAATATTTGTTAACACTGTAAATGGTTGATCTTTTGCTTGTTCTACAAAATTAATTATTAATGCAAAATTACCATTCACATCACCCCAATCTATAGACCAATCAGTATGATATTCAGGCTCACTAATGCGATTCAGAAAAGGGTTTGTAACTTTTGCAATGCCATCAATAACAGTTTTTAAACCATCATCAAAATTTGTTCGGAAATCAGCATAAAATTTCCCGCGAGCAAAAAGTGGGACTTTACAATCTTCCAATAACACTGGCATTACAACAACTCGATTCTCTTCAAGTTCACGTAGTAATCCAGCTGAAAGTTCTTTTTTACACCATTCAGAAGCCACTGAGGCATTTGATAAAATAACTAATAAAGCACTTGCACCATCAGCCGCATCTTGGACTTTATCAATAATTGAATCACCCAAACTTAATTCCCAACGATCAAGCCAGATGTGCACATTTTGTTGTACCAATTGCATTGCCAATTGGTCAACGAACTCTTTATTTTCATGTGAATAGCTAATAAATACTGGCATATATAATACTCATAATTAATCTAGAACAAAATACGAAAGAAGCATAACGCCGTTAGCATTGGCCTCCGCTAGTTGGCGACTTTTTTGCTCCGCAAAAATAGGTGCCAGCTAGCGGAGGTCCGATGCCTAACTTTGTTAAGCATTTACACATTGCCAGCTACCCACTCAGTAAAAGTACCGCATATTTCTTTGAAGTGACCTTTTGGACCAGCCTCTGGATCGTAATCAGTTGGGTCGAACTCGACCACTCTGTTTGTTTTACCTTCTGTATCGATGCAATAGTGGATTGCACAGCCTATATGAATAAACGGCACGAGCTCCTTTGGCCAAATCCAATTCGGATCATCAGGGTCTACCGAACAAAAACTCTGATACAACCCCAACATAGAATCACCCAAGTCGGTTTTGTGCCCGTTGATAATACCAAGTAGACCGTAATCCGGCCCAAAACCACCGTTTCCGTTTTCCTTGTAGAGTTCTACCAAGCAAGCCGGCAGCTCCCTGCCAGTTTTTTCTTCGAACGCTCTCGATTCTTGTTCAATATTCATATTTCGACTTGATGCTTAACGCCCCTCTAATAAGTGAACCTGTGCTGGCGGGCGATTTGCTCAGCAAATAGCGTGACAGCCATGGTGAATCTTGATTCAGAGGCTTGTTATAACGACGTAATCAAACGCTAATAATGAGAATTGTTAGAGCAACCCCAGTCCAAAAAGCTAGAAATGGCACAGTTAATTTTTGCAAGTTTAGATACCAAGGCCGCTTGGCTGTTACATCTATCTCGCAAATGACTTCTCCGTGGTTAACTTTGTCGCCTTCCGAATATGTAAGATTTTTGATTCTTCCATTGTTGGGCGCTACAATTTCAGCTATAAATTTTTCAAACTCTACTTCAAAAATCACATCATCTGTTTTTACAAATGAATTGTTTTTTATCCGGACGCCAAACAGAGTTCCTTCATCACTAGAAGTTCGGAATTGTTCGGGGGGATCTGAAGGGATTCTCACTTTAGCAGACATAACCATCCATAGTCGTTATAACGCCCAATTCAGCTGCGCCGTAGGCGTCAGCTGGAATTGCTTGTGTACGCCCAGCATGGGCGTGAACTAATGAGGTGAAAGTCCTCTGTAGGAAGATCACCGTTTATTAACGTGATGTTATTAAACGATAACTACTAGCGAATGGCAAGGGCTTATCCGTGAGGGTTGGTCTGGAGGAAGCCGCTAGCACTTTCGTTTATAAAGAGGACGAGCTGATGAACAAAAACATCATATGAGGCGTAGGCTGGAGGTGAGCTGGTAGGGTCTGCCCCGCAAAGCAAGGGTACAAGACGACAAAACCACGTGATCTAACGGCCACCGTAAATGATGCAGCAGTGTAAAGAAAGTTCACGTTCCCCCTTTCTGTTTATAAAGAGTGGGGAGATCTGTTTAACTTGCGATCGGCAGGTAACCAGTAAGGCTCTGGTAAATAAGTGCCTTGGCTTTTCAGTCTCATCACCTGAAAAGAGCAAACAGATGAAAACCGATAGCGCATGACTGGGCAACTAGGCATGTGATTAAACAGAAGTCAGCAGACAGCATATTAGCCCAACGCCCATCGTAATGGTTGGGATAGCATACCCCGCATTAGCGTTGTGGGTACATGGTGAAGGCCTGAACTTGAAAACCAATGAGGAGCCTGTGCAACTTAATTATTTATGCCCGACCGGGTTAAGAATGATTACCGTAAAATCAGAAGCCATCATTGAAATTATTAGGAGCTAATCGGCCTATTGATTTTAAAACTTTTCGAGAACCGCCCTGTGCGGAGCCGCATGCAGGGTGGTGTGGGGGCTGAGGGTTAGAGACCCTCGGCTACCCGATTAGCCGTTTTACTTCGGGGCACCATCGATGTCACGATGCACAATTAGGCGACCTAAAAATGCTGACAAACCAATTGTTTTACGGATGCGTTCAGCCCAAAGTCCACCGACAATGAAACCAACTAAAGTGCAAACGGGTAATGCTAATTCTCCAGATTGACCAGTTAAATTAAAGTTTAAAACTACGCCAATTAATGCCCCGAAAAGTGTTGGAGAAAAAGCAACTGATAACCACAATAGGGTTTGAACAAATAATGCGACCAGCTAATTCATTTAAATTAATGACTTACGCTTAGCGGTTTTCAAGTTTTTCTTTCATTTGTTTTGCGAGTAATTAAAATCGTTATTTAATTCCAGTTGGTTAATTCATTGTAAGCACTGTCAATATGTACTGACTCTGGTGGAAATATTTGATTAGAATGCAGCAGTTCGGATATCAGGCCAGGGCAAGGCCGCGAACACTATTTGAGCAGTTATTGTATTTAAATCAAACCTTCTTAGAGTTCTTTTTATACAGAGTAGCTAAGGTCACTTATGGTTTAGGTTTTAATTTAAATCAATCTTATCATTAACTGCACATACGTGCTCTCACCCTGGATATTAGGCCATTCATCTTCAATAAGCCAAACTAACATTAATGCAGCGTATAGAGGCGACTTAAAAAGCTACTCGTGAAATATTAAAGGAGCAATAGTATCGGTTGGTTAGCCTGAACATTGTCTCTAAAGCGTATGTAAAGAAGTAAATTAATTTATAATCAACATCTTAATTTGATGTGATGTTTGGAGTTACTTTTAACACGCCCTAGTGTTTTTCGCCCGAACGGGTATTTGAACTAAATAATACATACATTGATAATGTTTGTATCTACAATTAAATTTTTCAAAGATAGATATCAAGCACAGTGAGAACGATCATGCATGTATCATTAACACCAGAGTTAGAAGCGCGGGTAAAGTCAAAGGTTGAAAGTGGGCTCTACAACGATGCAAGTGAAGTTGTTCGTGAAGCCATTCGTTTTATGGAGCTTCATGAAGATTGGATTAACGAAATGAAACTGGCCAAGCTTAGGGAGCAATTAAAAGTTGGGGTAGAGCAACTGGATCAAGGAAAAGGGATAAAGGTGAACTCAAGAGAAGAGCTTGATAAGTTTTTTGATGAAATCACTGGCTAATAAAAATGTCAAAAATGAATTTAGTCTTTTCTCCTGAATCCCAGACTGATTTGAAAGAAATTTATCAATATGGATCACTCAATTGGGGCGAAAGAAAGGCAAAGTATTATCTTGATGATATTAAAGAGCATTTAGATACGATACTTGAACAACCATTCGTTGGAGTGGAAAGACCATTACTACTGCCTGATTTACGCTGTTTGCCAATAGAAAGTCATTTAATTTATTATCGATTTAAAAGTGAAAATCTTGAGGTTGTCCGTATTTTACTCAAACGCCAAGATCCACAAAGGCACTTGTTTTGATGTGTGAGTAAACTTAAAAGTAAAGTTTTATAGGGCAAGATGAACAGCCGTCACTACACATCAAAACACAGGAAAGTGCAATTTTAACATGTGCAGAACGATAGGTAGCGTCATCACTCGCATAGTTGCTTTACTCGAATTTTTTCTTCTTATCATATCGATAAGGTTTACTACTGAAACTCCCAAGTATAACTCTTTCTACAGACTGTTCGATTGAGCGTCTGAGTCCTTTAAGAAGTGAAGCTTCTTGTGAGTTTTTAATAAAATCTAAAATCGACTCAGCCGTTTGATCAATAATTTGTTCGGCATCTCGGATTTTAAACTGCTGAGAGGTGCCAAGATTAATGAGGTGCTGTTTATCAGGAAAGGCTTTACTGTTTTTGAGTTTTAGCGCCATTTTATTATCAATAGTGTCATAGATAAGGGTATGGGTTATATCAAAAGGAGGTGACACAAAGATTTTTTTCATATCTGTCGTGTATTGCAGAGCAAAGTTTTTTAAATGAGCATCGCCATTACCAATCAAGCAATTAAAAACGATATAGCGATACATTTTTCGAACTTCTTCTAGGCTATTTGTGTAGATTAAAGTCGCTTTTAGAAGAGTTTCATAACTCCCAGTGTACTTGGAATCGGGATTGTTGGATTTCTTTAGCAAGGTAGTAAAGTCTTCAAATCCTAAAATCTCACCATTCGGTTTATCGAATCGCTCAACAATAAAAGTCTCTAGATTTTCCGATAAGTATGTTTTCGGTGGATTTAGCCCGCAGTGTTTTGCGGCTTGCATACACACATACTCATTAACGGTTAATAGTGGATATTCATCATCGCAAGCCTTTACAATGAGATCGTGTTGCTCAAGTGTTCGTCCAGTATTTGGTATGCTGACTTTAGGTTGGACGCCAGATAAGCTGTTTCTTAGATAGTATTTTTCTAATAGCTGAGGGAATAAAGGTTCTTTTGATTGGTAAGTTAAAATCTGGTTTAAAGGTAATGATTCTGCTTCTGGTAAATCAATATTGGCATTATAGCGAAGCATACCAATTCCATGATCACCTTGTAATGCAAGTAAGTACATGTCATTAACTCTAGCGTGCCTAGCTAAACGGTCAGCGATGAATCGACGGTTAAACCCTTCGGGTAGATTTTGAGCAAAAATAGGGTGTAATGAGCCAGATGAATAACCATCAAGTGATGGCTTGGTCATTGTAAGAGAAACATGCTTATCTTTCCAAGTTGGCTGATAATAATGGTTCGAACCATGGGTTAAGATCCCAAGCTCAGAATTGTCACCCAAAACGTTTAACTTCTCTATTCGTTGTGGAAGAGTTGACAGTTTCATTCATCGTCTCCAAATAGCGAATCCAACTCATCCCAATCAGGCAACTGGTGTTGCTTTGGTTTAATGTCTAATTGATAGCCAAGCGTATCTATGTACCTTTCAAAAATATCTAAAGATCCTGTAAAGCGACCGTTTTCGATTTCAGAAATCGTACTTTTATGAATAGCCGTTTGATCAGCAAGTTGCTTTTGTGTTTTCTGTTGCTTTTTTCTTGCCTCAGCAAGTGTTTGACCAACCAGTTGACGATTTGCCATAAATTCCACCTTTGTTCGATATATAGCGAACTTCATAGATATTTAAGCATTAAGTTCGCTATATAGCAATCATTTAGGCAAGTTTTTAAAATATACTTAGATTTAATCGAAAACGCACTGAAATTGAATACTCAAAAAAATTGGTAATTGTGATGACGAAGTTATAAGGATTGCCCTGCAAAGTTTAATGCTAGAGTCTTCCCTAAAGTGCAACTGAAAGCTTAGCGCACTATAAATTTGCGTCAGGGTTCTAAAGCTTATAAGCTTGCACCATTCGTTAAAAAGCTACTCACCAAAAAGATTTGTAATTGACTGATTTAAATAATAAAAAAATTAAAATTATTAGTCGGATTAAACTTTTTTGCGATGCGCCAGCCATAAAGCTTAGACTCATAAATGCCAAGTTGTTTTGCTGCAGTGGAAACACCGAGTCTTTCTGTTAGAGCTAAGGCTTCTGTTTTAAATTCAGTTGACTAAGTTTTTCGATTCTTTATTGTCATTGGTCACTTCGATTAGGGATTATACTAACTTAATCTGGTCCACTATTTCTGGGGCGCATCAGCATTAGTGAAATAATGTTAAAAATCACAAGTATATACCCATACCTGAAGATGCTCGATTTCAGCGAGAATGCAAAGCTTGTTAATCAAGGCGACAGTGTGCGCCAATAGTGAGCTATTGTTAGCACTGGCAACACAGAGTAACACGCTGTGCAACTCGCACTTCGTGGACTTCTCAGCGCCAATTCTTCTTTGTTACATTAGCTCGAAAGAATCCCGACATTCCTTCGCTAATGCGCCTCAAAGAATTGGCGCTGAGAAAGTCCTGAAACATGCATCTTCAGGTATCATGGGTATAAGTAAGTGCTGAGAGCTTTCTGCCTACAAAATATTTATAAGCTTAAAAAAAATCGAATCACAAACGAATTCGTAATATCAACAAAAAATGCAGCAACCAATGGCAAAATAATAAATGCCAGAGGCGCTGGTCCGTGTGATTTTGTTACTGCCGTCATATTAGCAATTGCTGTGGGTGTAGCGCCCAATGCAAAACCACCAAAGCCAGAACTGAGTACTGCTGCCTGATAATTCCGACCCATCAAAGGAAATAGGATAAACAAAATAAATAAAACCGCTGCTAGGGTTTGCATTAATAAAATTACAATTAGTGGGCCGGCCAAACCTGCAATAGTCCATAGCTGCATACTCATAAGCGACATTGCTAGAAATAGCCCTAATGAAAAATCGGTTATTACTGCTAGCGCTTTAGTTCTTGCTGGCCATCGTACCTTTGGAAAAAGGGATGAAATGATGTTGGATAACACAATACCAGTTAACAAACAGGTAACAAAAAGCGGTAACTTTAACCCTAGCTCTGTGGTGAGGTGGTTAACAAACCATCCAATAATAATTGTGATATGGAGTGTTAAAAACACGGCCATAAGATTCATATGGTTAATTGTACCTGATTCCTCTTTTTTAAAAGGAATACCTACCATAGGAGCCTCATTAGAGTCACCTTTGAGTTGAAAGCGATTTATTAAAATATGTGCAATTGGGCCACCAATCAGACTAGCGAGAATAAGTCCGATGGTGGCGCTTGCCACACCTATTTCGAGTGCATTATCAATGCCTAGGGCTGCCACTTCTGGTGCCCAAGCGATCGTTGTACCGTGACCGCCAATCAGTGATGTTGAACCAGCTAAAACGCCTATTGCTGTTGGTACGCCTACCAATTTTGCACCTGTAATACCCACGATATTCTGAATCAAAATATAACTGAGTGTCAGTCCCAGCATGAACAATAGTGGCTTACCACCTGCAATTAAATCAGAAAGCTTTGCATTCAAACCAATACCTGTAAAGAAATATACAAGTAAAATATCTCTAGTCTCCAACTGATAAACAATTTCTGTATCGGTAACCAAATAGATAGTCAGTGCGAATAACGCAGCAATTAATCCGCCGGTTACGGGTTCAGGGATATTATATTTACGAAGAAATTCAAAGCGCCTGTTGATATGAACACCAATAAAAAAAACTAAAATACTGAGGGTAAATGTTAAAAAATTATTTGCCACAAATTGGTTCATGTTGTTATTTCACTCTTTCCTGAATTATTTGTATTAACATCTTACTCTTGGGCAGAACGTAAACGCCCACCTTAAAAGCCAACCAGAATTTGTCCTGTTGAATTTCTTGTGTACGCCTAGGATTGGCGTGAAATAATGAGGTGAAGGTCCTCTGTAAGAAGATCACCGTTTATTAACTTGATGTTATTAAACTATCACTATTATCAAATGGCAAGGGTTTATCCGTGATGGTTGAATTGAAGGAGGTAGCAAGCCTTTTTGTTTTAAGAAGACGAGTGATGTAAAAACATATAGTTTTGTTCAAGAACCAAATTGATGGCATCAAGCTTGAACGCTTTAGAATATCTTTTTCTTGTCATTTTCATTCTCCAGTTAAGTTATTATCTCTTAACTGGGGTGGTCATATCCATTAGACCACGCAGGGCGTGAAATGACCGCACAAATAGACAATAACAATATATTCAAAAGTTCATGTAATCTATGACGTTGTATGCGAGGGTCATTGATTTTGTCGAAGTGCTGTAAAAAAGTAGAAGGTTCAATTTCATTATCATGTAGCTAAGTTTGATTGATCTGATCACAAACCTTCAAAAAAGTTCAATTTTAATGATCTTGCAGTGGCCCCTAGTGTTCAATTACCTTTTTAATGAAAGAAATTCTGTTGTCCTAGTGTCTCTTTAAACAATTGAAACATTTGTAAGTGCATTGTTAAATAGCTTCTAGGGATGACTATGATAAAACCAATAATAATGGCTGGTGGTTCTGGTACTCGATTATGGCCGTTATCTCGCGAATTATTTCCTAAACAGTTTTTATCATTAGATGGTGAAAACACGATGTTACAAGCGACGTTAAAGCGATTGGTTAACATTGAACATCAAACACCTACGATCATTTGTAATGAGCAGCATCGTTTTGTTGTTGCAGAACAATTAAGGACTCAACTTTCAAGTAATTCGAATATTCTACTTGAGCCTACAGCAAAAAATACGGCACCAGCCATAACTCTTGCAGCTTTCGATAGCTTAAATAATGGTGAAGATCCGATTCTTTTGGTTTTAGCCTCCGACCATATCATCAAGAATGAAGATGCTTTTGTTGCCTCCGTTCATCAAGCAACATTAGCCGCTGATAAAAATAAACTCGTTACTTTTGGTGTTGTACCGAAGTCACCAGAAATTGGTTTTGGATATATCAAGTCGGGTGATGCGTTAGACCACGGGTATGAAGTTGACCAATTTGTTGAAAAGCCAGATTTGGACACGGCAAAAAATTATTTAGCGAGTGGTAAATATTTTTGGAACAGTGGCATGTTTATGTTCAAAACCAGTGTTTTCTTAAATGAGTTAGAAACTCATCGACCTGACATCTATAACGCATGTAAGGCTGCATTCGAAACCTTAGAAACGGATAGTGATTTTTCTCGCTTTGATAAAAGCGTTTTTGACACTTGTCCAAGTGACTCTGTTGATTATGCAGTAATGGAAAAAACAAAAAGTGCTGTTGTTGTGCCCTTAGATGCCGATTGGAGTGACGTAGGGAGTTGGTCAGCACTTTGGAATATTGAAAATAAGGACAAAAACGGTAACTCCTGCAAAGGTGATGTGATGACCATTGACACTAATAACTCCTTTATTTCAGCAAATGATAAGCTGGTTGCCACGATAGGTTTGGATGATGTTGTGATTGTAGACACGAAAGATGCCTTATTAGTGTCAAAACGCTCTGAAGTTCAAAAGGTAAAACAAGTGGTTAATGAGCTGAATGCTCAAGGTCGAATTGAAGCGAAAAGTAGTCGCAAAGTTTATCGACCTTGGGGTAAGTATGATTGTATTGATACTGGCGATCGTTTCCAAGTAAAACGTATCACCGTTAAGCCTGGTGCAAAGTTGTCATTGCAAATGCATCATCACCGTGCCGAACATTGGGTCGTTGTTAAGGGAACAGCTAAAGTCACAAAAGATAATGAAGAAATTCTTGTTACTGAAAACCAATCAACATATATCCCAGTTGGGAGTATTCATGCACTGGAAAATCCGGGTCTTGTAAATCTTGAGTTGATTGAAGTGCAGTCAGGCTCTTACTTGGATGAAGACGATATTGTGCGTTATGAAGATAAGTATGGCAGAGCCTAAAATGACACCATTAACTTGTTTTAAAGCTTATGATATTCGCGGGAAATTAGGCTCAGAGCTTGATGAGAAAGTCGCTTATGATATAGGGCGTGCTTACGCAAGAGAAATTAAGCCCAAAACCGTTGTTTTAGGTGGTGATGTACGAGCAACCAGTGATTCATTAAAAATGGCATTGAGTGAGGGGTTAAGAGCTGAGGGGGTTGATACCATCGATATTGGCTTAGTTGGCACCGAAGAAATCTACTTTGCTACGCCGTATCTCAATGTTGATGGTGGCATTATGGTTACTGCTTCTCATAATCCGATTGATTATAACGGCATAAAAATGGTTCGAAAGGATAGCATTCCTGTTTCTGGTGACTCCGGTTTAATTTCGATTAAAGCATCAGCAGAGACTACACCTTGGATTAATGAGACTTCACACAGCAAGTTAGGTACCCATAAAACACAGTCAATTTTAGCGCCCTACGTTGAAAAATTATTAACTTACATTGACGTTAAGAATATAAAGCGGCTCAAGATAGTAGTTAACTCTGGAAATGGAACAGCAGGACACGTGATTGATGCGTTAGAGTTAGAGTTTGAGCAGCTCAATATTCCGATTGAGTTTGTTAAGCTTTTTCATCAGCCTAATGCAAACTTTCCTAACGGTATACCGAATCCTCTTTTAGCTGAAAATCGAAAAGCAACGAGCGATGCTGTTATTGAGCATAACGCAGATCTAGGTATCGCTTGGGATGGCGATTTTGATCGTTGTTTTTTGTTTGATGAAAATGGTGAATTCATTGAAGGTTATTACATCGTAGGTTTATTGGCCGAGATGTTTTTACGTAAAAATAAATGCGAAAAAATTATTCATGATCCACGGCTCACATGGAATACCGAAGATATTATTAAAAAAGCTGGTGGAGAAGCAGTAAAAACAAAAACAGGCCATGCTTTCATTAAAGAGCGAATGCGAGCTGAGAATGCTGTTTATGGTGGTGAGATGTCTGCTCACCATTACTTTAGGAGCTTTTACTATTGTGATTCTGGCATGATACCTTGGCTTTTGATCATCGAATTAATATCAATTTCAAATAAATCTCTATCAAAGCTAGTGAATGAACGGATATCACTTTATCCATCTTCAGGTGAAATTAATTTGAACATTCGTACTCCCCAAGAAGCTATAGAGGCTGTAAAAAAGAAATATCAGACCAAAGCTTATGAAGCAGATTTAATTGATGGTGTTTCATTTTCTTTTATTGAAAAGTCTGGCTTGTGGCGATTTAACTTACGTTGCTCTAACACAGAACCTGTAGTGAGACTAAACGTAGAATCGAAAGGGAGTAGAGTTTTGATGAGAAAGAAGACGAAAGAGATTGTTTCAGTTTTGCAGGAATTTAGAGCATAAACATACTACTGATTACATGTCCCACCTTATGGAAGAAAGTCTTAACTTCACCATCTAATTTATGAAGCGCTCGATTTAAAGGGTTATATTTTTCCAATTGGTCTTTATCTCTAGGGATAGCATCATGGTGAGGTAATTGTGCTACTAATGATTGCATTTTAGTGATCATTGAGCATAGCGATTTATCATATCTTGAAATTGCTTTATTTGGTCAGGTGTTAATTGAGTATCAGTTTTACTTGTGCCGCTGGTTGGAGCTAGTTTTGGAGCCGCCGCTGGAGATGCTATTGATGAAATTTCTTGTTCCTCGATAAAATTAACTCTGCACACTTCGTAGTTTCCCCAAGAGTTATGCACCCTTATCCAGAAGCAAGGTTTGACGCCAGAACTCGAGGTAGGAGCCGGATGCGTTAGTAGCGCACGTCCGGAACTCTGCGGGGGTGAGTAGTAATGCTCATTCCTACCGCAACCATTGTATGGATCACAAGCTTAGAGTGAAAGACATTATAAGTGATCATTTAGTTTCAACATCTCAGCAATTAATTAATGCAATCTATTTATTGATTGAAGGTGCCATCGTTATAGCGTTTATGACTGAAAGTACTGAAGAATTAAAAAGTAGTAATGTGGTAACTCAAAAATTACTTCAGAATTGATGATAATACGCTTCGAATCAGTTTGCTTTTAGCCATTTATTGAGGCCATTAAGTCTGAGATTGAGGTTGTTGGTTGGCAGGTTGTGCCGGCGCAGGGGGTAAAGTTGATGTTGGTTTAGGGCCAGTTGGAGGTGTACCATCTGGTGTATTTAAGTCTAAACTAGGGTTTGTTTGTCCTGTGTTCGCTGGACTCCTTTTTTTCTGCTTTTCTTTGTATAGTTCATCCAGTTTTTTCGTTTGTCCAGTATAACGAGCCCTTTCTACCGACCTAGGTGATTCACTAAAAGTCATTCCATTATTTACTGTGACCGGAGCTTGTAAGCCTGCTTTATAACCTGGTTGACCTTCGGTGCCTTTAGCTACAAATGGGTTACCATAACCAACTCCGTGCTCAGGGTGAATTGAAATTTTTTCAACAGGCTCTTTACCTGCAACCTCTTGTTCTTCACGACTTCGAGCTGCAAATTGTAGGGCTTGTCTGATGTTTTCAGCCATTAATGCTGCCCTCACTGCTTCTTGAGCTTTTTCCATATATAGTTGTCTATCCACTTTCCCATTTTTTCCTTGGATCATGGTACGCATCCCATCTTGAGATCCTCCTGAAGCGTGAAGAACAAATTTGCCATCTTTTTCTTCATAACCCACGTCGTTAAGCATAAAGTCATAATCTTTTGGGTTGAATTTTTCTGGGTCGGTGAGTGTTAATAGTTTTTCAAGTTTCACCTTATTGTCTTGAATTTGTTTAACCGTAACACCTTTCTTAATGAAGTGATGAATTTCGTCTACGGTTAATGAGACTTTCTCTTGATGTTTTAAGCAGAAAATAAGTTGCTTGATGGCATAGCCATTGTAACGATCTGAGGGCTTTTTATCTAATGAATCGGCTTTGGCTTTTGTTGTTAAGCTATTGTCCCCATGATCATATAAGGCATAATCATTACTGGCTATATCCTCAAAATCCCTGAGGAACATATCATGGAGTTTACGGTATGGTTGAAAATCTGGACAACTAACTTGGTACTTACCGTTATCAAGCGCATAACTTGAAACATTTCCTTGGTCATCCGCTTTACGATAAACACCAGCTTTGAATGATGTTTTGACATGGAATTCGGCAAGAGCTTCTTTTTCAGCAGATAATTTAACCGTATTAGCTTTAAAATTAGTAGTGACTTTTACGTCATATTCTTGGTCACCTACGGTTACAGAAATAGTTTCAATTTGTATTTCATCATTTCTGCTATACCAAGTCCCACGATCAGCAACTGACTTTCCAGTAATAACTACTTTATTCAGCTTGTCACAACTAAACTCGACCTCATCCTTTGGAGGCAAAGTTGGTTGAGCTGGTGTACTTGTTGGTGTAGTTGTAGTTGACATAATAAACCTATTTCAATTGTTCTTATGGATGCCGATTACTAATTTACTTAAAGCTTTTCATATCTACATTTTGGTTGTTAATCAATAACTGTGCAAATTAACCTTAATTTATGTTCTAGTCATGTTGTCAATTGTTTCTTAATGTAATTTGGAAGCAAGTACCACCTTCTGCTTTATTTTCAATATGAATATCTAGATTTAAAAGCTCAGATAATTTCTTTACGATTGAAAGACCTACACCAAGTTCTGGTAATAGCTTTCCGCTATAATGAGTGGTGTTTTTATTCGTTAATGCGTGAATGTTGGTTTCTGAAATACCGGGGCCGGAATCATTAACTTTAATAAAGGTTTGGTTATTTTCCTTGATTAGCATGACTTCAATCACTCCGCCATGAGGCGTGTATCTAAATGCATTATCCAATAAATTACATAAAATTCTACGAAGCAAATTGATATCAGTCATCATTTCAATATTATTAGGGCAGTGTATGTTTGCTTGAATTTTTCTGCTCTCAGCTTGGTGCCGATACATTAATGCTAACTCTTCGAAAAGCTCAACGGCTTGAAAGTTTACGATGTTGGGTGTGATTAAGTTATTTTCGATGGCGGCAAGTTCTAACAGTTGGGTGAGTAACCCTTTCAGCTTTTCGCCTGATTGAGCTGATATTTCAATCCATTTATCTTGTCGTTCTTGTTCAGGTGATGCAAGCCAAGTTTCAATGTAGCCTAGAAGAACGCTTAAGGGGGTTTTTAAATCGTGTGAGAGATGCAATAAGAATTCATGTTTCGCTTCATGTGAACTTGTTATTTGTTGGTGCTGTGTGTTTATTTTACTCAGCAACACATTAATATCATTAGTTAATTCTGAGATCTCAATACTGCTCCTAGCAGGCTTATTGAGTTGCAATTGTTTACCTAATGAATCAACGTTCAATTGAGATAAACTGTGAGCAAGTTTTTTAGTTGGAGAAATAAAAAACTGAATTAATAGCGCAAAC
This sequence comes from Parashewanella hymeniacidonis, assembly GCF_016900895.1. Lineage (GTDB taxonomy): Bacteria > Pseudomonadota > Gammaproteobacteria > Enterobacterales > Shewanellaceae > Parashewanella > Parashewanella hymeniacidonis. The sequence continues at coordinate 4,089 of NZ_JAFEUN010000090.1, read as the reverse complement.
ACAGTACTGACTGCGATGACGATTAAAATTAAAACAATGGCGAGTTGTGTAACGTTGTGAGAAGTTGCGGTTAATGATTGCCATGCATCAAACTTCTCACCACCAATGATGACATAGAGAAAACCTGTATGATTATTTGATTTATCGAATAATCGTATAGCGGAAAAAATTTTGTGTCCGTGTCCTCTTGGGTCAACATTGTAAATTGGAAGAGGGGACTCATTCAAGAATTGATGAATTGGTTTTAGTGGAACTTCTCTTTGCTTGATAACGCTGTCTTTAGCTGCGAAAGAAATAACAATCCCATTCTTATCAAGAGTATAAATTTCAAAACTCGGGCCTAGAAGCATAAAATCATGAAACGCTTCTTTTATCGCTTCATCGGCTGTAACACCTTGGGAAAGAAGGGGGTTGATGTGTGCCATGTGTTCAGCAAGCTTTTTATGAAGTGATTGCTGTACAAGGTTTTGTGAGTGTATTTGCGAGTAATTAAACCACGCCCATAATGCAGAAACTAAAAGTACAATTGTAAAAGTAATTGATAACCACAAGCGGCTGAATAAAGAGTTCGTCATGCCACTTGAGCCTCTGGTGGTGAAAATTTATAACCTACACCCCAAACTGTTTTCACCAGATCTTGATTGCCACAGTGACGAGATAGCTTTGAGCGCAAGCGATTAATATGGCTATTAACCGTATGCTCATAACCATCATAGTTATAACCCCATACTGCTTCTAAAAGCTGTAACCGACTGAAGACTTGTTGAGGGTGCGTAGCAAGGTAATGAAGTAAATCAAATTCAGTTGCTGTGAGGTCAACACTGCGATTTTCTGCAAAAACCTCTCTTGTGTCACCATCAATTCTAATCAGGCCATGTTCTATATGTTGGGAGGGTAAAGCAGAATGAAGTTGAACCTTTAATGAGCGACGAAGCATCGCTTTAACACGTGCTCTTAGCTCTAGCACGCTAAATGGCTTGGCTAAGTAATCATCAGCTCCAGATTCTAACCCTAAAACAATATCGGTTTCGTCAGCCTTTGCGGTGAGCATCATAATTGGGGTTTGAGAGTTAGCTTTACTCAATTCCATACAAAGCATCAAACCATCTCCGTCAGGCAACATTCGATCTAACAGAATGGCGTCAAAATGAGTAGACGAGAGCAGTGTTTTTGCGTGGCATATTGTAGAGCAATGAACGACATCTAAATCTAATAGCGAAAGATTCAGTAAAACGAGGTTAGCTAGCTCTTGCTCATCTTCAACAAGAAGTACTTTTTTTTTGTTTTGCTGGTGTGACAGTGCACTTTTTCCGTTCATATTTTGAATCTCCCAAAGCCTCCGATAAACAGACCTTGCAGTGTTTCAAAATATTTCAGAATAAAATAAAAATAATTACAACTTCATAACAATCATGAAGTTGTAATTCAGCTTACAGTAAACTCAGATTAATTCGTGCGTTCGATAACCACAGACATTGCAGGGTTGTCAAAGCGATGCTTCGCAAATAAAACCGAGTCAGATAGACCGTCTTCTTTACTAATTACACCTGAGTGGATATAAACTCTATCGACATCATCACGTTCAGCATCAAAACCTTGACCTTGATCTGCTGGTCCTGGGATTGTACCTTTAGCTTCAGTATTCGCTTCAGTACCAGAGTCGTAAACATTAGCTCTGAACGTAACTTTTTGACCGCTTTCTAGTGAAGATAGATTAAAATTACTCACACCCGTAAATGCATCATTGGTATTCACCAGCATGCTTAATACACTTACATTATTAAGTTGATCTTCATTAAGAGTAATATCGATTACTTCTCTTTGTCCTGGGCCTGTTGGTGCTTCGGCACTAAAGAATTCCGTAACCCCTTCAGCAGTCTCTAAACCCGAGTTGTCACCAGCTTCAGCTAGAAGTTCTAAAGCATCAGACGCTGTTTCACCTGCAACGAATAGTGGGGTGTCAGAATTATGCAAAACTACAGCAATTGGCGATAGTGGTTGTTCTGGTGTTAAGTTCGTAACGGTAACTTTGTAATCAAAAGTTACAACAGGTGTAGGTGCAGGTGGCTCTGGTTGGTCGGGGGTTGACTTCTTGTCATTGTCTGGGCAACCCGTCAGCAACAGTGTACCTACAATACTTGCAGCGAGAGCTGCTTTTTTTGAAAATGAATATGGCATAAACCAGTCCTCCGATTACTTAACAGTAACTACAATGCGAGCAACAGGGTTTAACCAGCGGTGAATTCGGCTATCTAAATCACTCAAACCACCATTTGCGTCCGTATCACCAACAACACCAGGGTGGATGTGAACATTTTCATTTGAAGCGGTATTTGCAAAACCTGTACCGCCAGTGCCAGCATCTCCACCCGGTGCGACAGGAATACCGGCAGCACCAGGTGCGCCACCTGGCATACCAACAACTAATTCATCATTAGCTTCAGTACCAGCGTCATAAGCATTAACATTTAACGTATATGTACCTGGTTCTGTAGGAATTTCCCAAGCATCTAAGCCAATAAATGCATCATTTGTTGGAAGCATCATTGCAACAAGAGATAAATGTGTATTGTCACCAGAATCAAGTTCGAAAGTTTCTGTTTTGGTGTTTGGAGCAAGCAAACCTTCTACTGGGTTTTCAGCCGTTACACCATTAACAGCTTTTACCATTGTCGCTAAACCTGAAATTGCGCCACCTTCGGCCATCGCTTGCAGTTCTGCCGTTGCTTTTTCGCCAGATTGGAATAAATGCAATTCGTTATCATGTGCTGCAGCAAGAATCGGGGTAAAGTGGTTACCGTGAGTCAAATTGGTTACTTTAATTTCAAGTTCTACTGCTGTAGCAGGTAAGGCCATAATTCCAGCCAGTGCAATCGACTTGTATAGGTTACGTAATTTCATTTTTATCTCCATGTCAGAATATGCTGGATATCATGAATGGTAAAGTTCACGCCAATATCTCGGAATTATCACGAAAGTTTCACGATTTGATTTGTGACCAACAATTAACAAATGATAAGATCTTAAATTAATAAAAATAAAAGGATTTTTAATCTTGAGTAATAACAACTTTTCTATCAGAACGATTGTTTCTGAAGCCATTAGTATCACTATTCGTAAAAAACTTGATGTATTAATCGCTACTACGCCACTTGTCATCGTGTTTTCACTCATTTTCGCACTTTATTATAAAATTATTGGAAAAGTAGATGGCTTTGCCCTAGATGCTGATCCGCTTTCTGAAGTGATTCCAGAACTGAAGTATTTCTTTTTTATGTTCATGATCATGATTTATGGCTTTGTTAAAGCTGCAGTGAATTGTCATCGAATTTATATTAAGCGTTCTAAATTGTTTTTTATCGACGCAATTGTTCCTAAAATGAGAGATTTGAAATTCTTTGGGATCAGCATTCTATTAGGACTGCTTATGATCCCTATAGGGTTAGCGATAGGTCTTCTTTTGGCTGGTTTTGGAGCAATTATTGATAATTTAAGTATGTACAACGCTCAAACATTAACAGCATTAGTTATGATTGTTAGTTACGGCATTATTGGGGTAATAATGTGTCGATTTATGATGGTGTTACCTTCAAGAGCCGTTGATGAATCCATCAGTTTTGGTGATGCATGGGAAGCAACTGCACAGGTAAAATGGAAAGTATTTTTTGTACTTTCGATAATTCCGATTTTGAGTTCTTTAGTCACTGAAAGTATTGCAAGTTTTGAAGGATGGTTTTTTGTGAGTGTTTCAATAGTGCTACATGCAATGTTTGCCTTGTTTGAACTCGCACTTCTTTCTTTGTGCTATCAAAAACTCATCATTGATGAAAGAAAGAGGGAAGAGGAATCCGTATCTCTGCAATTTTAATCCCTCAATAGTTATATTTTGCTGCTTTTTGAGTTACAGAAAGTAGCAAAAATAGATTCAAAAATTTATTTCAAAAGACAAATCAGCTTTATATACCCATATGGACTCTCCCCTATTTACAAGGCATTAGTTTTTGAAAAAACAGGGTTCATTGCTGTCATATATTCGGCTTATTTATCAAGAAATCTGTCTTGTAGCCTTGATGGTATCCGCCTCTATCA
>NZ_JAFEUN010000009.1 GCF_016900895.1 Parashewanella hymeniacidonis | reverse complement strand
TGCCACACTTTTAACCTTGAAGCTCAAGGCTATCCGACTCACCAACCTGCTGCTTAATCGCTTAAGAAGCTGTTGTGCCGTGTCAGTGGATGCGCATTATAGGGAGATTCTGAAACCGTGCAAGGGCTTTTTTCAATTTTATTTATGACTGCCGAGCTTTTGCACGATCAGTGGTAAATTTGCTCAATTTGACACATTCGAGGATCTTTTCGCTACAAATCCAATGATTTTTGTTACATGCAACGCTTATTTTTTCAACAAGGCTATGGTTTATGGGTTAATTTTTCATTACCATAGTTAAGTTATTTAACACTTATGATTATTTTTAGAGATTATTCTATGCAGAAGTCACTTCTTATTGTATTGATTGTCGCTGTGCTCGGCGCATTTGCGATTTTCCAACTCAGTCCTGAACTTCCTGCCTATGCAGCTTTCATTATTGGTGTCGTATTATCAAGCATCGTTTTTGTCGCATTAGGTTCAGGCTCAACTAACTCAAATGCACCTTATAAAGGACCTACTAAAACCCTTTATGTTGGTAACTTGCCGTATCGTGTACATGAAAATGAAGTAAAAGAACTATTTCATGATTTTGGTGCCGTTACATCAGTTCGTTTGGTTCGTGATCGAAAAACGGGTCGTCGTAAAGGTTTTGGCTTTGTCGAAATGGCTGCTTCAGGTGCAGATAAAGCCATGAAGAAACTGAACGATTATGATTTTCAGGAAAGAACATTGAAAGTTCGTGAAGCTAAGTCTCAGGATTCTGGCCCTCAGGAATAGCGTCCTTTGTATTGAGTCATTGAAAAAGCCCGCTACTCAGCGGGCTTTTTTATAAGGCTCGATTTTGGTAAACCCATTGTGTCGTAGCGAAGCGTCTAAACCGGCATCTATTGAATCAGTAGTGTGCACACCAATAATATTTACTCTACTTGCAGTCCCTGTCCTCTCACTTAAGCTCTCTCTGCAGCTATCTATATTAAGTAATTGCATAATTCGTTTGGCTATCGCTGTTCCGGAATCCAACAATTTTACTCTTTTATTTAACGCTAAATTTAACTCTTCTTTTAATAGTGGGAAATGTGTACATCCTAGAACTAACGTATCGACATTGGTGTTAACGATTGGTTTAACAATTTTTCTTACTTCACTTTGCAAAATCTCACCACCGGATAACTTCTGTTCCGCTAACCTCACAAGTTCGGATGACGCCAGTAGCTCCACCTTGCAGTTCGATGCAAAAGTATCAATCAGATTCTTAGTATAATCTCGTTTAATTGTGGCTGGAGTCGCAATCACTGCAATGTGCTGAGTTTGTGTTTGTTCACTTGCTGGCTTAATGGCTGGCACAACACCAACAACAGGAATGGAAAGGCACTCTCTTAATTCAGGTAAAATTATCGTGCTTGCCGTATTGCATGCAATTACAGCCATTTTTGCTCGATGCTTTTCTACCAAATCAACAATTAATCTAATTGCACCGTTCTTAAGATCAGCTTCTTCCAGCTCCCCATAAGGCAAACGGGCATTATCAAACAAATAGATAAAATCTTGCTGAGGTAATTGCTTGCGAATTTCTGAAAGTACCGATAAACCACCGATACCGGAATCAAAAACGAGGATGGGGTCTGTCAATTTATAACCTTATGATGGACATTAGTCATGAGTAGTATAATAATTTGCGCCCAAATTTACACACAGGTAATGCAGTATATGAATTTCGCAGCGATGGAACCTTCTTTATATGAAGAACAGCTTAGTGTTAAGACACAAAAATTAACAGATTTGTTTAGCACATACTGTGCGCCGGAGCTTGAGGTTTTTGCATCACCAACTGAGCACTATAGAATGCGTGCTGAGTTTAGAGTCTGGCATGATGGTGATGACTTGTATTACTACATGTTTGATAATATTGAAAAGCAAAAAGTCCGTTGCGATACCTATTTACCTGCCAGTGCTTTGATTAATGAAGTAATGCCAATCTTAATCGATGCGCTGAAGCCAAACCCAAGCCTGCGCCATAAACTCTTTCAGGTTGATTTTTTGTCTACACTCAGTGGCGAGATACTCGTCTCCCTGCTTTACCATCGTCAACTTGATGCTGAGTGGCAACGACATATAACAGCGTTACAAGAATCATTATCTCAACGCTTTAATATTAATTTTATTGGCCGTGCCCGCAAACAAAAAATTACCCTTGTAAATGATTTCGTTATTGAGTCATTACCTGTGAACGGCAAAAACTACATTTATAAGCAAGTTGAAAACAGCTTTACTCAGCCAAATGCTACGGTAGCTTGTAAAATGTTAGAGTGGTCGTTAGATGCGACAAAAAACTCAACAGGCGACCTACTAGAGCTCTATTGTGGTAACGGTAACTTCTCAATTGCACTGGCGCAAAACTTTAATAAAGTATTGGCGACTGAACTCGCTAAACCCTCAGTTGAGTCTGCACAATATAATATTGCTGAGAATAACATTGATAACCTAACCATCATTCGAATGTCAGCTGAAGACTTTAGTGATGCCATGGCGAAAAAGCGCAGTTATCGTCGTTTGAAAGATGTTGATTTAGACAGTTATGATTGCAACACTATTTTTGTCGACCCGCCGCGTGCGGGACTAGATGAAAACACCCTATCCCTCGTTCAAGGGTATGAGCGCATCTTATACATCTCGTGCAATCCTTCGACGCTGGAAGACAACCTGAAAACGTTAAGCAAGACTCATAAAATCAGTCGTTTTGCGTTATTTGACCAATTTCCATATACCGACCATATGGAAGCGGGTGTTTTGCTGGAACGAATCTAGAACCTAAACATAGATGATGCCTGAACCACTCGTTTCGGGCATCTTAACTGTGGCTTACACTTTTTTGTGAGTATGTTCAGATTTGTGATGAACCGCCTGCACACCTTTAATCACAACTCTTAGCTTTAACACTAGTCCATCAGCGACTCTTTTACGCTCTGCTTTGTTCATATCTAATGCCTCTGCACCAGCATTAAACACCAATGTCACTAAGGCTTCAGCTTGAGTTCTTGCTAGATTAGCCGAGAGCTTAGTAGTTTGCTCAGTGTAGTGCGCTAATTCAGAGATAAAATGCTCAATTTCCCTTGCTACGGCTGCACGAAATGGTGCCGATGTTCCTGAGCGCTCATGTAGAAGAATACGAAATACGTTCGGATTTGATTCTAATACTTCCATAAAAGTATCCACGGAGATTTGAATCACGCTTCCCCCCTCTTCTGCACGTTGACGGCCTTTGCGCATCAATTGTCTGAGAGTTAAGCCACCTTCATCAACCATGGTTAAACCCAGTTCATTCATGTCTTTGAAATGACGATAAAATGAGGTTGGTGCAATTTGCGCTTCCCTAGCCACTTCGCGCAAGCTCAAACTAGAAAAACTACGTTCGGCACTTAATTGACTAAATGCAGCATCGACAAGTGCTCGACGTGTTTTTTCTTTTTGCTGTGCTCGAATTCCCATTAATGTTCCTTTATTTCTTTTGTGCATAAGGATAATAACCTGAACCTCATCAAAACGCAGCCTATGTTCTCGCAAAATACCATATCAACTCAATGTCACAAAAATCAGCTTTTCCTTGACCAGATACTATACTATGGAGTAAATTAGCGAACAGTTGTACGCTCAAACTTAATTATTAAAATAATGAAAAAACCTCCCTTTATTTGGTTAAATATCACGCTTTTCATAGCTACATTCACTACTGCCGCCATTTTAATGCCTTGGCGTGGCTTCACTCATGGATTCGAACTGACTGAATGGCTTACATTTGTAGGCTTAGCTTTTTACAGTGGATTATCCATTACCGGCGGTTATCATCGCCTATGGTCGCATAAGGCTTATAAAGCTAATGCGGTTGTTCGACTTTTTTATGCACTCGGTGGTGCATTAGCGCTGCAAAACAGTGCCTTACATTGGTCATCGGATCATCGTGTTCACCACAAACATGTTGATAATAACGATAAAGATCCTTATTCAGCAAAGATGGGCTTCTGGTATAGCCATATTGGTTGGATGTTGCGTGAATACCAAGCCTCTCGCTACCACGATTACAACAACGTTCGTGATCTACAAAAAGATAAAATCGTCGTATGGCAACATAAACACTATCTGTTGCTAACGATTTTGATGAATATCGGCTTACCTGCCTTTTTAGGCTGGTTGAACGGCGATATTTTTTCAATGCTTATCATTGCAGGCGTATTCCGTTTAGTGGTTGTACATCACTGTACTTTCTTTATTAACTCACTTGCTCATATTTGGGGTACCCAGCCTTACACCAATAAAAATACGGCCCGTGACAATGGTATTTTAGCGGTATTTACCTATGGCGAAGGCTATCATAATTTCCACCATATCTTTGAAAATGACTATCGAAATGGTATTCGTTGGTGGCACTACGACCCGACAAAATGGTTGATTAAAGGCTTAAGCTATTTAGGAATGGTATCGGATCTTCGTAGAGTTCCTCAAGAACGTATTGAAGCTGCGAAACTGCAGATGCAAATGCTTAAAACACAACATAAAGTGGCCCATTTGCCAAACGCAGAAGAAGTAGTAGCCAAACTCCAAGAGGAATATGAACTACTTAAATCTTACCTTTTGAAGTATTACACTGCTAAAAAAGCGTTGCTCGATGCAAAACGTCAACAGATTGCACATTCAGAATTAGCCGAACAAGTGGCTGAACTGAAAGCCAACTTCAAATCTCAAAAGAAGCAATGGCGAACACTTCAAGCCAACTACAGCTAAAGATTTTTTGCTGTCATTTAAAGCACTGATTGGGAATACCTAAATCAGTGCTTTTTTTTTGACCTTTGGTTATGATGGTGACTCCTCCCCTTTTCCAAAGCTTAGGGTAAGTTGCTGCTATGTCTGAAAATAAAGTGAATGTGAAGTTAACCGAATACAGCCACGGTGCAGGCTGTGGTTGTAAAATATCACCGAAAGTGCTCAGCCAAATACTCACGTCTCAGTTACCCCGTTTTGATGATTCTAACTTACTCGTCGGTAATGACACTCGAGACGATGCCGCCGTTTATCAACTCGATGAACACACAGGCATTATCAGCACAACTGACTTTTTTATGCCCATTGTTGATGATCCATTTACCTTTGGCCGAATTGCCGCTACCAACGCCATCAGTGATATTTATGCCATGGGCGGTAAACCCATTATGGCAATTGCAATTTTCGGCTGGCCAATTACTGTATTAAGCTCTGATGTAGCCTCACAAGTTATTGATGGCGGTCGCCAAGCCTGCAAAGATGCGGGCATCATGCTTGCAGGTGGCCATAGTATTGATGCGCCAGAACCTATCTTTGGTTTAGCTGTGACAGGGCACGTTGCGCTTGAACATTTAAAGCAAAACTCCACCGCACAAGCAGGAGATACATTATTCCTCACCAAACCGATTGGTATTGGCATTCATACCACAGCGCAAAAAAAGAAATTGATGAAACCTGATGACAGCCATATTGCCGTTGATGCTATGTGTCAGCTCAACAGCATTGGCTGCGAGCTGGCCAGAATCAAAGGCGTTACTGCAATGACAGATGTCACTGGGTTTGGTTTAGGTGGTCACTTAGTGGAAATGTGTCAGGGAGCAAATTTAGCCGCTAATATTGATTTCAGTGCCATTCCATTATTACCACAAACAGAGTTCTATCTTGAACAAGATTCAATTCCCGGTGGCAGCCAACGGAATTTTGAAAGTTATGGTGAGCATTTATCGGCACTCGACAAAACACAACACGCCATTATTTGCGACCCACAGACCAGTGGCGGCTTATTGATCGCGGTGTCTCAAGAAAGTGATATTGCGGTTCGAGCACTGCTTAATCAACACCACATCGATGTGCATTGTATTGGTGAATTTGTTCACTCTACTACCGATCATCTGATAAATATCACCTTTGGGGATGCATAACTTGTCAGCAACCATTATTGCTAAAACTGAGTTTCAAAGAATTTTCACGGAAGACCGACCATTACTGGACGTTCGGGCACCGATTGAATTCAATAAAGGTGCATTTCCTCATGCCATTAATCAGCCTTTAATGACCGATGAAGAACGCATACAAGTCGGTACTTGCTATAAACAGCAAGGACAGCAAGCTGCAATTGAATTAGGTCATCAACTTGTTGCTAATGAGATAAAACATCAACGTATAGAAGCTTGGCGACAGTTTCAAACAACACATCCGAATGGTTACTTTTATTGTTTCAGAGGCGGATTGCGCTCTCAAATCAGTCAAACATGGATGCAGCAGGCTGGCTTTGAGATTCCTTATATAGAGGGTGGCTACAAAGCCATGCGCCAGTATTTAATGGAGATAATAGAGCAAGCCAGCAAACGCCCGATGCTCATTGTTTGTGGCAAGACGGGCAGCGGTAAAACCGAGTACATTAAAACTCGAAACGATGCGATAGATTTAGAAGGCATCGCCAATCATCGTGGTTCCAGCTTTGGTGTTAATATCACTCCGCAGCCCACACAAATTAATTTTGAAAATCGTTTAGCAGTAAATTTGTTGAAGCATCGTGTTTACGGGCATGGCATTCAAGTATTAGAGGATGAGAGTTTTCTCATCGGTCGCAGTGCGATACCTAAATGCTTTTACCAAGCGATGCAAGCAGCACCAACATTATATATTGAAGCAAGTTTAGATGAACGGATTGAGCGAATTTTACAAGATTACGTTATCTCAATGACAGCCCAGTTTATCAAAGCTAAAGGTGATAAAAATGGCTTTGAGGCCTTTTCTAAATACATACTCACCAGTGTTGATAAGATAAAAAAACGCTTGGGTGGAAAGCTCCATCAGCAAATTCAAAACTTAATGCAAGAAGCATTAAAAGAGCAACAAAGTCGAAACTCGGTTGCTCTTCATTGTGCTTGGATCCAGTTACTTTTAGAAAAGTATTATGATCCTATGTATGAGTATCAGATGAAAAAGATGCGCTAAAATTAGTTGGGAAAGACATAAATCGTATCCTCTTCATAATTATCATAAAACGAAGATCTTACCTCTAAATTCATACGATTAATTTCAGCTGTTTTACGTCTAAATTCATTAGCGTTTAATCCACTGTGATAACCAAATACTGTTAAGTAGAAATCAGCTGAGTCAGTGGCTTCAAATGCTGATTTTACATCTTCAGGCAATTCAAGATCAGGCAATACTCCGGATAGTGGAGATCTCACTTGCCAACTTGCTCCATTTGATAGTGACAAATTTAAAGAAACTAAACTGCGCCCGGCTCCAATATCAGTAAAATCGTATGTTATTTGCGAATCTTCGGTCAGAGCAACTAATAGCTCAACGGTTTTTTCCAACATAAGACTCTGATTTTCAGGCACCTCTATGGTGATCGTTCCAGCCGTCGAGCCCACTCTTTTTCTACGCTGTGAACTGTAATAAATGTCACCGTTGTCACTGCTTTCAACATATTCAAACAAACCACCAGTGACAAAATTATTTTCATATAAATTTGGGAAGATATATGGTTGTTCATCCCATTTTAACCACGCTTTTCTGCCATCACGAGTTTCAGCAAAAGTGCGCTTTCTCACATCAAGTGACGAACTAATGTAATTTACATCAAGCATGCTACTTCGAGATATGTCTGCGAAAAACATACTGCTATCAAGCCTAACTCTTGTTGGTTCATCTGGATAATTGTTGTAATCAAGTGTATTAGAGCGAGGAGGTATGCTTGAGTCTTGCGAGACCGCGGAAAATGAAATTAAAGGATAACGACCATTTGTTTTACAAATTGTACGTGTATCGCCATCTTGATACTTGCGATTCTCAAGATAAAGATCAGTATTGAATAACTGATTTTCAATATCCGAAATATCAAAACTTAAAGTTTTACATTCACACTGCTCATCGAGATTTGAACGGTATATCCTTTGTACTCCAAGATCTCCTTCTGAAAGCTCAAGCCGAGTTGTTACCTGAGTTGCACCACCATCATCTTCTTCAAACGCAATAGTTAAATGCTTTTTATCACCATCCCATGGTATTGAAACTTTACCTTCAGAATCTGTCTTTATTTCATCAATAATACTTCCATCTGCACCGTGAGCAATAAAACGAATTCCTTCTGCAGGCTCCTCCACCTCACAGCTTGATGTGAACTTAACCTCCGCAGTAACCACTGGAGTTGTTGGATTTACACCCTGTGGAGGCTTTTCTTCCTTACCGCCACCACTACCTCCACAACCTGCGAGTAATATCCCAAAAGCTAACGCACTTAATTTCTTTTTCATTATTATGTCCTAGTAATTTATCATTAAGCGCCTACAGATTATCAAACCACCAGAATCACAACAATTAATTAACATTTAAAGCTTTCACTTTGGCCTCCAACGCTTTCCTCTCTACGTCATTACCATCAACCACTTCACCAATATTCACCCCAATCTTTGACCAAAAGCGTTTTGGTCTAGTCGTTAATGCATGCCCGCCTTTATGACTAAAATAAGACCCCCATAAACCTTGTAAAGCCATAGGTACCACAGGAACAGGATCACGCTCTAAAATCTTATTGATGCCCGGCCTAAACTCACCTATTTCACCATTGGGTGTGAGTCGCCCTTCAGGGAAAATACACACTAGTTCATCGTTCTGGATTGCTTGATGAATCGACTCAAAAGCTTGGTTATAAGTTTGTTCACACTGTCTTGGCGAACAAATTGGGATCACTCCGGCATGACGAAATAAATACTTAAGTAATGGCATTTCACTAATACTTTTATCCATGACAAAACGTGTTGGCCGAGTAGAAACGCCCATTATGATGAGAGCGTCCATATAAGTAACATGATTACAAACAATCACTGCGGCGCCTTTCTGAGGTATGTTTTGTCGCCCATTCACTGTCACTCTGTATAAGATATGGCTCAATACATAGCTGATAAATCGCTGTGCAAATTCAGGCACTTGCGTATAAACATAAATGGCCACCAGCAAATTGAGTCCCGCAAGTAAAGTGAATAATTGTGGAATACTCCACTCAAGTACCGACAATAAAACAATACCAAGAATGGCTGAACCCACCATAAATAAGGCATTAATGATGTTATTCGCAGCAATAGCCTGAGCACAACTTTCTTTATCGGCTCGAGTTTGTATAAAGGAGTACAAAGGCACAATAAATAAACCACCACTGATGCCAATCATCGTTAAATCAAACATCAAACGATAATGCTGGCTATCCGTTAAAAACGCACCGATACCATAAACAAAGCTTGGATCATTGGGTGCTATCGGCAGCGCCCACATCAAGTCAAAACCAAAAAGTGTGAGTCCAAGAACGCCAAACGGCAACACCCCAAGTTCAACACGACCGAAAGAAATGCGCTCACAAATGAATGAACCAATCGCAATGCCTACAGAGAATATAGCAAGCAATAATGAAACAACCGTCGCATCTGCATATAGGAAGATTTTGGCAAAATTAGCAAACTGAGTCAGATAGGTGGCGCCTAAAAACCAAAACCAACTGATCGCTAGTATGGCATTCCAAATTGCAGGCTGTGCCTTCACCTGTTTAATCACCTTGAATGTACCGGCTAAAGGGTTAAAGGCTACTTTTGAAGGTTGACCAATAGGCGGTAGAGTTGGGATCCCTCGACTTGAAATGTATCCAAGTACAGCAATCAAAACAACGATACTCGCAGCAATAGCTGGACTGTTTTCATAGCCAACAATTAAACCTGCACTCAAAGTACCAATTAAAATGGCAATGAAGGTGCCCATTTCAACCCAAGCATTCCCTGAAACAAGTTCATCATCACTCAATGCTTGAGGTAAAAGAGAGTATTTTACGGGACCAAAGTAAGCCGACTGGCTGCCCATTAGGAAGAGTAAACCTAACAAGATTAAGTAGCTGTTCATCATCATCGCAAAGGCTGCACAAGACATAATGACCACTTCCAGCATTTTTAGCCTTCTGATTAACACTGATTTGTCTGAGTTATCGGCTATCACACCTGCGTGTGCAGAAAATAAGAAAAACGGTAAAATGAATAAGCCCGCCGCTAGGTTTACAAATAAACTGGTGTCCATGGGTAACTCACCCATTTGGGAATAAGTGACCAACAAGATGAGCACATTTTTGTACACATTATCGTTTAATGCCCCAAGACATTGGGTTATAAAATACGGTAAAAATCGGCGAGTAAAAATCATAGTGGTCCATACTTTAGCGCAGTTTGATAGTCACTATAACGAATAACGAGTAAATAAACAGCTTGTTTATTTACTCGCTTTAATTGAATTAAGTCAGGTAGATAGCCGAAAACAGGAGGCTATTAAGTCAACCAGAAACCGCTCCAAGCAATTGTTTCCAATTCATCTGAGGCTGGCCTACAACAATAAAATCCGGATTCTCCAAAGTTTCACGTTCATTGTAAGTTAACGGTTGAAGATTGATGTCCATAACCTTTCCTCCGGCCTCTTCAATGATCACTTGTGCCGCCCCCGTATCCCATTCACCTGTTGGTCCAACACGAACGTAACAATGGGCTTGCCCTTCTGCAACTAAGCAACTTTTTAATGCTGCTCCCCCCAGTCGAATCAGCTCGTAAACATGTACATCATCAAACAATTTCAATACTGACTGCGGGTCTTGGCGACGACTGACAGCCACTTTGAGCGGCAAATTATCGTGCCACTCCTGTTGCTCTGTATGAATACGACTGTCTTTACCATCTTTGCGCTTAAAAGCCCCCTGCCCAGAGATGGCATAATAGCTATTTTCTGTCATCGGCACATGCACGATACCCATGATAGGTTTATTGTTTTGAACCAGTGCCACTAATACCGAGAAGTCGCCGCTACCAGCAATGAACTCTCCCGTTCCATCCAATGGATCTACCAGCCAATACTGTTGCCATTGTTCACGTTCAGAAAACGGAATGTTAGCGGCTTCTTCAGACAAAATGGGGATGTTTGGCGTTAGCTTTGTTAACCCATCACAGATAATTTGATGTGCAGCGAGATCGGCAGAAGTGACTGGAGTTTCATCCTGTTTAACCTGTTTTTCAAAACTTCCTGATAGATAAATCTCTTTAATTGCTTGACCCGCTTGTGTCGCAATTGTGATTACCTCTTCAAGTAGTGCTTGTGGGTGCGTTACAGCCTTCACCACCATAAAAACTCCTAACTTCTACTTCTTTTTTATATGAGTCATTGCTAAAAATAATGCACTTACACAGCGTGCTTCAGTAAAGTGTGCTGCTTCAAGTAACGCTTTCCAGTTTGAAATATCCCATGGGATCACTTCAATAGGCTCAGGTTCGTCCCCTTCAAGTTTACTTTCATATAAACCCTCAGCAATGTATAAACTCATTTTACTGGAAAAATAGCTTGGTGCTAGACTGACCTCTTTCAAGAATGTCAGTTTTTTCGCACCATAACCAATTTCTTCCTGCAACTCGCGATTAGCCGCCTGCTCAGGTGTTTCACCAGGGTCAATCAAACCTTTTGGAAACCCAAGTTCATAATCGTGTGTCCCCGCCGCGTATTCTCTGGCAAGTAATAATTGGCCGTCTTTAATCGGCACGATCATTACAGCACCTCGACTGATACCCTTCATGCGTTCGTACTGACGTTTGACACCATTAGAAAAAGTAAGATCCAATTGCTCAATGGTGAATAAGCGACTTTTGGCCACCACTTTTGAATCATTGATGATTGGCTTTTGATGCTGTTTTGACACTGACACCTCAATTAATGTCTACCTGAGTTTAGGTTTTCAATTACAATCTGAATAATTAGATAAAACCTACAATAGGAAGTTTATGCTGGATTGGCAAGCAATTGATACTGTACTACTTGATATGGATGGCACTCTACTTGATCTCCATTTTGATAATTACTTATGGCTTAACACTGTCCCGCAAGCTATTGCGGCAAAAAACAATATTAGTGTCGCACAAGCTAAAACCATGGTTGAAGATGATTATGAGCGTGTATTCGGGACATTAAATTGGTATTGCTTAGATCACTGGCAGCAACATTTTGGCATTGATATTATTGCGCTACATGAAGCATCGACACAGCGCATTCAACTGCGTCCCGATTGCATGCCGTTTCTTAATCAACTTCAACACATGCGCAAGCAGCGTATTCTAATCACTAATGCGCACCCTGACAGTTTGGCTTTAAAACTCAAACATACAGAATTAGCTTCTGGGTTAGACACCATTATTTCCAGTCATCAATCTGGTTATCCTAAAGAAGATCCTCGCTTTTGGGATTGGTTATATTCTCAATGTGAGATTACCGCCAAGCGTTGCCTCTTCGTTGATGATAACGAGCACATTTTAGTTGCCTCTCAAAAAGCAGGCATCGGTTTCCAACTCGGGATAACCAACCCAGACAGTATGGGAGAGCGAAAATCATTCGAGCTTTACCCTGCGACTCACGATCTTACGACCGTGTTTTCTTGATCACTAAAATGACACCAGCTGCAGTGCCATTTCGATAAACCAATCCGTTACTGCAGTCTAAAAGTACTGGTGATCTCCTGTAGCTGAGTAGCCAGTGCGCTCAGCTCGACACTTGCCTGTGCAACTTGTTCTGCACCGGCCGCATTTTCAATGGCGGTTTCACGCACAGAGACAATACTTCGATTAATTTCTTCAGCCGTGCTGGATTGCTGTGTCACTGCTGCAGCAATTTGCTCTGCGTTTTCTGCAATATTATTGATTTCTGTTAATGCCTTAGCAATCGAACTTGCACTTTCCTGAGCCGAGTTGATGGTAAGTGCAGCCAACTTAGTGGATTCCCCCATCACTTTAACGGCCTTGCCAGTACCCTGCTGCAACTCGATGATCATTTGTTCAATATGACTGGTGGATTGCTGTGTTTTTTGAGCAAGTTGTCTTACCTCATCTGCCACAACGGCAAAACCTCGCCCTTGTTCACCAGCTCTCGCAGCTTCAATTGCCGCATTCAGAGCTAACAAGTTGGTTTGCTCAGCAATTCCTTGTATTACTTCTAACACACTACCAATTTGCTGAGAATGCTTTTCTACGTCTTCAATCGTCCCTGTTGCGACTTCAACTTCAAGCGCTAAGTTTTCCATACTCAGTATGGTTTTCTGAACGTTGTCATTGGCATTGGTCGACGTCGCTTGAGCTTGACTTGATAAGTCGGCAACATTTACGGTGCTTGCCGCAACATTATCAATCGTCGCACTCATTTCATTCATGGCAACCGACACGTTTTCTACGCTCACCTGCTGTGTATGCAGCCCTTCTTTTGCTTGTAAACTTACCGCACTGGTCTCTTCAGCCGTCCCGGCCAATTGTACACTTGACGCTTGAATATTATTGATCATGTCATACAATTTAACCGTCATCCGCTGCATAGCAGCATATACGCCTGTCACTTTCGAATCTTCAACTTCAAGGTGCAATACTCCGTCCGCAATTTGTTCAGACAGACGCTGCATAGTTTCCGGCTCTCCGCCTATTGGCTGAGTAATGCTCTTTGCAATATGTAATGCCACTAAAATTACAGTAATTAAGGTTACACCTATCAGCATCATACTTTGCATTACTAACATTTTGGTCGAGGCAAAAGCTTCAGCCTCATCAATTTCTGCAATTAGCGCCCATCTTGAACCAAAAAAGTCCACAGGACTGTATGCTGACAATACAGGATTTCCATTGTAATCCAAGATAACCTCAGCACCTGTTTGTCCTGATAACGCTTTCTTAACTGATACCGTTTGAACACCATTCTTCTTTATTGTGCCTTTAAAGCTCGCTTCGACGGTATGAGCAATGGGATCTAAAAACGAATCCGATCGCATTCGATAATCAGCCCCTACTATGTAGGTTTCGCCTGTCTCTCCCATTCCTTGGCGTTGCTGCATGATGCTGTTGATATCATCAATTGAGAATTGCAACGCAATAACAGCTTTGATTTGCCCATTTACCATTACGGGCAAACCAATAAATGCCTGTGGGCTTCCGCCACTCGGAGCGTAAGGTTTAAAATCTGACACGGAGATTGTTTTGGTGCTCATCGCTTTATTGAATAGCTCTGCCAGCCCGGAGCTTTGATATGATCCCGTTACTAAATTCGTCATGTAATCAGGTTCTTTTTCCACTGAGTAAATAACGGTACCGTTTATATCAATAATAAATAGGTCGTAGTATTGGTTGAGCTGCATAAAGTCCGTTAGCAGTTTATCTTGTTCATCGATAACGTCTTGTGTTAGCTGATTATTATTCTCACTGACTTTCTGGAAAATCAATGAAGCCGCCAATTTAACGTCTGTTTTACTTTTA
The DNA here is from genome assembly GCF_016900895.1 of Parashewanella hymeniacidonis. Classification (GTDB taxonomy): domain Bacteria; phylum Pseudomonadota; class Gammaproteobacteria; order Enterobacterales; family Shewanellaceae; genus Parashewanella; species Parashewanella hymeniacidonis. The sequence continues at coordinate 60,911 of NZ_JAFEUN010000009.1, read as the reverse complement.
TTTAGATAACGACTTATTTGATTCGATTTTATCGATCTCACTGAATTAAGTTGAGCGTAAACATGCTCCTCAATAGTTTGCTGACTTTTGTAGATAGTAACAAGTCCAAGTAATATCGCAGGTAGACAGCCAATCGCTAAGCAATAGGTCAACAGTTTTGATTTTAAACGCATAACATTTCCTATATTGAGCGTTTCTCAATAACAACAGGGGTGGGGATCTCGTTGATGATAGGATTGAAATTGTTAGCTGCAATGGTTATTTATTAAAAGTATGACATACCACACGCTTTCAAAGTAAAAACTCTAAATGTTTTCAGAAACTATTTTTGTTGCCGCTATTAGAGTAAAAAGCCGCTATACAAAGCGGCTTTGAAGATACGTTAAATAGGTAGTCGCCCTTGATAATTGATTTGATAATACCCTTGGCTGTCAGGTTGGCCTAGGTACTGTAAATTATTACGAATCATTTCTGGCAAATTCTTCGTCGGCTTCAATTTTGCAGCCACTTTATATCGATTGTTTTCACCGATACTCACTGTACCAGACACCCCGAGCTGATTATCTGACTCTTTAGCTGTTAGAACGGCTTCACCTTGCTCACAGCTCAAACCAAATGCTAAGTCACCCAATGGAAACACACCAAACTGATTATTCACATTCACATGATGCAGCAAAACCTTACCAGCAAGCGCCTCACACATTGGAGCACCTTGGACAAACTCATTAATGTGTAATGTGATATCACCACTGGCTTTAGTACCAAATGGGAGTCGTTGACCTGCAAGTATAAAGTCTGCATTGGTACCCAAATTTAAGTTTTCAATTTGAGCACCTGAAAATGAATAACTGATGTGACCTTTGGTATTAAATGACGTAGCTTTACTTCCAACAGTAATATCAGCACTCACTTTACCGATTAATAAGGCCCACGGGTTCAAATTCCAATGAACTTGATCAAAGGCTTTCCCCATAACTTGTATACTACTGGCACGGCCTTGCCACAGGCTTCCATCGATATTCGCCACTTTTACATTGCTTGGAAGTGGGATGAATGTCATCACCACTTTAGCTGGAATCAATACCACTAAAAACACAAAGTAAATGGCGATACCAATTATGATTTTCTTCGATAAATTCACGTTTTCATTCCTTCCTTATCGAGAAAACTGGATACGTCTAACTTTGACAATACCCGCTGCATCAGTTTCAGCAATATCAAGGTTATCCAGTGATAGTCCTTTTTTCTGCACTACATCATCCAGGTAACCTAATAAAGCATCAAAAGGGACTTCGTCCATCCATACTTGAATTTTGTTACCTTGTGGTTGCATGCGTGAAATCGCTAAACCATAAGTGCTTGCGGTGGTATTCACAATACTGCTCAAGCTTCCACCTTTAGACGTTTTTGCACCGGATTTTTTAAGTGCAATTATCCGATTCGCTTTTTGCTTAACTTCAGTCAGTGTTCGCTGCTGTTTTTGCAAATCCTGTTGTGCGTTTTCCTCAGCATTACTCAGAGGGGTCCAAATACCCCAATAAAAAATACCGATAACGAAGAACACTGAACACACACCTAATAATTGTTGTTCACGATAGGCTAAGCTATTCCACCAAGCCAGCAAATTATCCTTCATTTATTTGCTCCTCAAGGTGAGTGATGTCGTCACTCGATCATCTTCATTGCTGATCACGCCAGCATCAAAATCAAAGTTCGGTTGGAGTGCCGCTTTAAACTTATCGACATCAGCATAATCTTTCGCACTGATCTGCATTCTCAGCTCATTACGACGTGCATCGAAACGCAACGATGTTGGCTTTACGTCAGCAAGTTTGGTAAACACAGGTTCTAACTTATTAAGCATATCGAAGAAATTGGATGTCGTACCTGAACCTTGTAACCCCTTCAACATATTGTTCATCTGGAAAATAAGGTTTGTGGTATTTCTTCTGCCTGTCGCCTTTTTATAAATGGCAGCTTGCTGCGCTTTCAATTCATCAATTTGCTGGTGTGTTTGATAAATATTAATCCCTTTACTCACCATCCCCAATAACAGTGCTACACCAACAGCGATAGCGGCATTTTTCCATACCAGAATATTTTTACTGTATTCGCGTTGAGGACGATATGGACCTGTAAGAAGATTAATGGGATTCAGTAACGCACCTTTTGCCAATGTTAGCATCGGTAACTCAATCGGCTGCGGATGAAGTTCTGCACCATCAAGTTCTAGATCACTATAATTCGCAATGGTAATTCTGTCTTGCTCGTCTTCGGCATCTTGTACAGGTAGCAACCTTGGCAATATGACCTGTTGCCAGTCTGCAGGAATACTGTAGCCAAGACCATTTGCGGTCCTTAACAACAAATCATTTCCCACAGTTAATGCTGCCCACTCACACTCCATACGTGGTACGGCTAAGCTATCAGGTAACAAGCGTTTGACGATTAAACCCGCATCTTTTATCCAGCTTAACCAAAGCGCCATTTGCTCGTGTGATACGGCGGCAACAGAAACATTGTTTCCTTCTTTTGCTCCCGTCACAAAATGCATTTGCTCAACATCTTGCGCTATCGATTCCTCAAGCATATAAGGCAAGGCTTTGAGTGCCTGTCGCTGTCCTTTCTCAGGTAACGAAACCTGAGTCAGCACCATGGCCGAAGTAGGTGCGAGCGCATCAACGGGACGATTCCCAGCTCTTTCTGCTAGCGTTGATAATAGTTCCGCATTCGCTAACTCACCAGATGCAATGATCTCTTGTTCTTGCTCAGACCAAACTAACCAAGAACATGGGTCCTCAACATTCGTGCCTAAACGTATAAAAAGGCGTTCACTCACTGTGCTTCTCCACCTTACCTTTAATCTTGAAAGATTCACCTATTCAGGTGCTTTCGTTATTTTTGTCCACCGTATTGACGTGTTAACACATCAACAACGTTATTTTTACCTACTTTTAGGACACTTTCCAAGCGAAAAACAGCATCGTCGACTTTCGCAGCCGCATCCAATAAAAAGTATTCGCTTTTTACTGAGAATGCCGACTTTAATAATTGATTTTGCCCTGCTATACCGGACAGTTCAGGCGTATTCCAAAAATCAGTAATTTCATCATAACCACTCCCAGACCGCTGATTAATGACGCTTTCAGCTTCTCCAACAGAGATTTTATTTTGCAGCATTGCAGCCAATAATGCGGCGTGCTCAACTTTTATGGTATTCACATTAAGTACTTGCTGATTATTACCTGGTATCGCACAAACATAAGGCTGCAGTTTGCGATATACATCTTGCGTAACACCAATCACGGCTCGTAATTCGCTTCGATGACTCATCAAAGTGCGTGCAGCGCGATAGGGAACATCCCTAGATTCATAAGCGGCATCACCACCACCAAACGGGTTAGGTTGAGTGCCATCATCAATGTAATCTTTTATGTTATAGGCCAACTTCTCTGCATTAAATGCTTCCATACCTAAATTGATAAGCAGATCAGTAAATTGCTCAACAGCGAGCGGCTTCTTTTGCTGCTGTCCATTGTTTTGGCTTGGCTTAGGAGCATTCACACTGAGCGCATTCACATTAAAGCAACTACGCATATCTGAAATGGTGCCTTTAATTTGTCCATTTTCAACAGGAAAAATCACATCGGCCTGTGCCCAATATTGTTGTAAATGAACTTTACCTTCAGAGTCTTCTAAATCTTGTTTTAATACTTTTTTGGCTAACTCTTCTGCTGAAATCGCATACCAATACGCTTGATCATAATCGGCTAAGTTAATCGTTCGCTTCACTGCAATTTGGTTGCGCATGGTAATATTCGCCGCAACAGCTGACACAACGGCGACGATCAATAGTACGATAATGAGTGCAATACCTTGTTGCTGGCGTTTCAATATCGACTTATATAAACGAGTCATCAGCAAATACCTAACTTTTCATTTGAGAGTTGTAAGCTAACCACCTTTACTTCCCCCATTGTTCTGATTGGTATTATTGTTCCCGTTGTTATTATTGTTGTTGCCGTTGTTATTATTTGTACCATCGGAATTATTATTGCCATTATTATTCTGACCGTTATTCCCGCTATTGGCATTATTTTGTGAAGCATCTTCCGCCTTTGCGCCTAACGGTAAAATAAATTTACGCTGAATCTTTCCAATCCCTTCAATATCAACTTCAATTGCAATGGCTTTAGGTAGCTTGGTTGCATCAAATTGTTTTTGCCAATATTTTCCATCAAAAAAAGCATAATCAATTTCATTCACATTTTTAATGATGACCGTTTTTATTGGCTCTCCGCCAATTTCTGGTTCAGGGTAAGGGAAGTACCAACGCTCAAGCTCGTTGTTTGTCATTACATAAGCAACCGACTGAATACTGCCTCTTGGTAACATGCCGTCAGGGTTTAACCAACCCAGTCGATAAAAGACTAAAGCCTTACCGTCAACGTTTGGAATGATATTGCCAACTTGCAGTACCGTATTTCCACGACCACCTTCAATTAATCTCGGTGTTCGTGCCACAATTTGCCCGAGATCGCGTTCAATGATCCCAAAGCCTTGCTGTAGAGATTTCAGCTTTTGTGCAAATTGTTTTGTTACATCGTCATTCGTCAGTACAACACTTAACACTGAATTCGCTGCAATGCCCAACATCGCAAAGATTGCGATAGCAATCAGCATTTCAAGTAAGGTAAAACCTTGATGTTGTTTAATTTGCTTTAAAAACATAGGTACTTACCTGTGAAATGATACGCTGGTAGCGATCATCATCGCTAACACTGACTTTTACGAGACGAAAATCATCATCGTCACTGGTTTTGATGACTTCTCGACGCCAATACCATTCCTTCCCAGCCATTTCAGTTCGGCCTTCTTTTTTGCCTACATCAGGGATGGTTTCTTCTAGTTTGCTATCGACCAACACATTATCAGCAACCCACTGTGCGTAAGTTCGCTCTTCTAATATCGGCATATTGGCAATCAGTTCACCCAAGCTCTTAGTAATTGCTACTGCAGCAACAGCAAAAATCACCAGTGCGACCATGACTTCAAGCAAAGTCATGCCTTTAGCGTTTTTTAGTTTCATCTGGCCTCCCAAGAGTCAGCTGACCTAAAGCACTACCCGTGACGAGCTTATCAACCTCATTACCATCATCATTTTTAGTAACAAAGTGCAATTCAAATGGCGTCAGTTCACCACTCGGGAAAATCATAATTTGAGGTTCAGGGAATTTCTTTTTTTCATCGTCAAATTTGTCATCACTAGCCGCAAACGGATCGTCATCATCAAACCATGACTCATTTTCTTCATCGCTTTGAGTAAGCGGTAACCCATCCACCACGACTTCGATGGAAATCCCTTCATCCATTTTGTGTTCTGTGACCAGACGATCTGATGTCATGGGTTGCCATTTCTGATCTTTATACATCACAAAATGATAACCATCAGGATCGACGACAATCCCGACAAATTGACCACTTAAAACGGTTTCATCCATGACCAGTTCAGTGAGAGCAATAAATTTTTTAGCTTGGCCTTCAAGTTTCTGCTCAGGACCAGCCGAGCCAATTGAAGGAATAACAGACACAGCCATCAACCCCATAAGGACCACCACGATCATCATTTCAAGCAGGGTGAACCCACGGGGTTGACGTAATTTCATGTTATTGATAATCGCTCAGATTCCAGTTACCGATATCGTCATCGGTGCCAGCTTGACCAGAAGGTCCTGCACTGAATACGTCAATCTTGCCATGCTCTCCAGGGCTAAGATACAAGTAATCATTTCTCCAAGGGTCCTGAGGTAAACGCTTGATATAACCATCTTCACGATAGTTTCTTGGTTCAGGAGAAATCGTAGGTTTATTAACAAGTGAATCTAAACCTTGTTCAGTTGTCGGATAAACACCGTTGTCTAATTTGTACATATCCAGCGCGTTTTCAATCGATACAATATCTGCAACCGTTTTTTGCTTATCTGCTTTTTCTTTGTTACCTAATACGTTCGGTAATACCATCGCAGCAAGTAGGCCTAAGATCACTACCACTACCATGATTTCAAGTAACGTAAATCCTCGTTGACGTCTGTGTTGTTTCATTGAAAACTCCTTAATATAAATCTAATCTGTTTCACTTATCGGCTGATTGCTCTAACCACTGACTAAGTTGTTCAGTGCCAGAATAGGCTGCAAAATGGCTAATACAATAAATAATACAACGACCGCCATGCTGATCACGAGTGCAGGCTCAAATACACCCAGCGCAATCGTCACGTTCGCTTCAAATTGTCTGTCTTGGTTATCAGCCGCTCGTTCTAACATTTGCTCAAGCTCACCACTCTTTTCGCCTGATGAGATCATATAGAGCATCATTGGCGGGAAAAGTTTAGTTGCCGTTAACGAAGCCCCAAGGCTACTACCTTCTCGTACACTCGCCGTCGCTTCTTCGACGGCTAACTTAACTTTATTATTTAATAGCACGTCGCTTGCGATACGCATACCATCAAGCAATGGGACTGAACTGGCTGACAGAATACTGAGCGTCCTTGCAAAACGGGCCGTGTTTAGGCTTTTACTGACCTTACCAACCACTGGTAATTTAAGAATGGCAGAATGATACTTCATTCTAAAATTTGGCTTTTGCACTGCGCGTTGAAAAACGACAATCCCTACGACAATAGTAACCACAATTCCAATCCCGTAGTCTCGGACAAAGTCTGACATTGAAATCAATGTTTGAGTGGCCCAAGGCAAATCTTGCCCCATATGCTGGAACTGACTTGCTACTTGAGGAACAACTACAGCCAGTAGAATTGAAACAACTAAAATAGCCACAACAGTAAGCGCTGTAGGATAAATCATTGCTTGTTGTAACTTTGACTTAAGTTGTTGGCGGCGCTCAGTATAGTCAGCCAGTCGATTGAGTACGACATCTAAGTAACCTGACTTTTCACCTGATGCAACCATAGCACGATAAAGATCATCAAAGATGTGTGGGAATTCGGCCATTGAGTCCGCAAGGCTATAACCTTCGACAACACGAGAGCGTACAGCCATGATCATACTGGCAAGTCGTTCTTTTTCGCACTGTTGACCAACGGCTTTCAATGCTTCTTCAATTGGTAGCCCCGCCGCCACTAAGGTGGCAATTTGGCGCGTGATCAGCGCTAATTCAGCAACCGATATACGTTTTTGAAATAATGAAAAGCTACTTTGTTTCGCTTCTTTTTCGGTAACTGGCTCGATACTGATCGGTGTTAATCGCATTTCCCGCAACTGACTACGAGCATGTCTCGCCGTGTCGGCCTCAATCACACCTTTGGTTTGCTTTCCAGTACCGATTTCTAACGCTTTATATTCAAATGCTGCCATCGATTACTCCTCACGAGTGACACGCAGGACTTCTTCAAGTGTAGTCGCACCTGCAAGTACTTTGCTCATGCCATCATGACGAATACTTGGTATACGCTCACGAACGTACTTTTCAATAGCAAGTTCACCTTTACCGTGGTGAATTAATTCACGAACAGTATCATCAACCACTAAGAGTTCATGAATACCGGTACGGCCACGATAGCCATTGTTTCCACATTTTTTACAGCCTTTTGCTCGGAAAATCGTACGATTATCACCGTCTTGTAACCCAAGTAGCTCACGCTCTTGTGCATCAGGAGTGTGCTCAGTGCGGCAATCTTTACATAGGGTTCGAACCAATCGCTGTGCCAGTACGCCTAATAAACTGGATGACACAAGAAATGGCTCTACCCCCATATCTTGTAAACGGGTAATGGCACCCGATGCTGTATTTGTATGAAGGGTCGATAATACTAAGTGACCAGTTAACGAAGCTTGCACCGCAATTTGCCCCGTCTCTAAGTCACGAATCTCACCAATCATCACCACATCAGGGTCTTGACGCAAAATCGCTCTAAGACCACGAGCAAAGGTCATATCAACTTTGGTATTTACTTGAGTTTGGCCAATTCCTTCAAGCTCATATTCAATCGGGTCTTCAACCGTTAAAATATTCGTATCTCGAGAATTGATTTCAGTAAGACCAGCATAAAGCGTTGTTGATTTACCCGAACCTGTTGGACCGGTCACCAAAATAATGCCGTGTGGTTTACGGATTAACGCATCAAATTGAACGCGAACACCTTCTGTCATGCCCAATTGTTGTAAATCTAAATTACCGGCATTTTTATCTAATAAACGTAAAACGACACGTTCACCATGACTGGATGGCATGGTTGATACACGCACATCTACAGCTCGGCCCGCAATACGTAATGATATACGACCATCTTGCGGTACACGCTTTTCTGCGATATCGAGTCTTGCCATTACCTTGATACGGGAAACCAACAGTGAAGACAGTTTACGGTTGGGCTTAAGCACTTCTTTAAGAACACCATCAACACGGAAGCGAACCACTAACTGCTTTTCATAGGTTTCAACGTGGATGTCTGAGGCTTCTTCTTTGATCGCTTCAGATAATAAGGCATTAATGAGCTTGATGATTGGTGCATCATCATCGCCTTCTAGTAAATCTTCAGTTTGTGGCAACTCTTCAGCAAGTGTAAACAAGTCCATCTCATTACCGATGTCTTCCATCAATTGCTGCGCCTCGGAAGAGTTGGTTTGGTAGGCTTGTGTTAACCTGGTTTCAAATTGTTGATTATCAAGCTCAACAAGTTTCAACTGCTTACCAGAATAACGGCTCGCTTCTAGAATCATTTCTGCTGCTGTCGTCGGCGTATGAAACAGCGTCAGCTGGTCTTCAGCATCCTTGTCTAAAACCACAGCGTGTCGATGAGCAAAAGCAAACGGCAGACGTTCTTTACTGCTCGAGTGAAAGACTTCATCTTCCTGCTGCTCAACATCCATGCCTAGCTCGGTAGAGACTTTTGATAAATCAATATCGTCTAATTGCGTTTCACTCATGAGCTACTTCTTTTCGTCTTGTTTAGCTTTTTCAGCTTGGTCTTTTTCTTTGCTTTCTGTCAGCATTTTTAGCGTCGAATCCGTTTTTCGCATTGGTGTACCCAAGCCTTTCCCTTCTTCATGACGCTGTAAAATATCTTGAACCTCTTGAGGTACTACCGACTGATTTTTCCATTCTTCTAATACCGGAACTTCAGTATTTGGCATTAAATTAATACCGCGATCTTGCTGCTCTATCTGTAACGCACGGAAGTAATTATATTTACGACCGGTTAATCCATTCATCGTCATGCCATCACGAACAATCGTTGGCTTGATAAACACCATCAGATTACGTTTGGTCTTTTTACTTGAAGACGACTTAAATAAGTGACCAAGAAACGGAATATCACCTAATAGCGGTACTTTCTGCACGCTTTCTTGCACATTTTCAGTGATCAAACCACCAAGCACGACGACTTGACCATCGTTTGCTAAAACCGTCGTAGTAAGACGTCGAGTAGAGAATGAAATATCAACTCCGGTATTACCGTTAACACCCGATACTTCTTGTTCGATGGTTAACTTAACCGCAGAGCCACCTTGGTTAATTTGCGGGGTAACCTTAAGCTTCACACCCACTTCTTTACGCTCAACGGTTTGGAACGGGTTGCTATTATTAGAACTTGCTGTCGAACCAGTGATGACTGGAACCTCATCACCCACAATAAAGTTAGCTTCTTGATTATCAAGCGTTGTAATTGACGGTGTTGATAATACATTCGAGTTAGTATCGCTCGAAATCGCTTGTACTAATGCGCCAAAATCGCCAGTCCAAACGCCCCATGCCGCACCATTAATTTTACCCAGTGCAGATGCGAGTAAAGATATATCTCCTGGCGTGTCTGGGTTATTGGTACAGTTTTGGGTATCTCCTGCCCCTGAACAGGTTTGTGAAGCTGGCTGATCTTTTGCAGCCCATACACCAGCACCAATTTCACCAATCGAAGCACCAAAGTTATTAAACTGTGTGCCACCACCGGCCGATGTTCCCCACTGGAAGCCTAAACCGACATCATCACCTTCGCCAATCTCAACAATAATCGCCTGAACGAGTACCTGAGCACGTCGAATATCCAACTGATCAATAACGCTATTCAACGTGCGCATTTCAGCAGGCTGTGCCGTCATAACCAAAGAGTTAGTTTCTGTATCTGCAACAATATTAATATCGCTGTTGCCACCGCCTACGCTACTGCTGCGGTTGCTTGTTCTTGAAGATGAACTCCGAGAAGACGAGCTCGTATTTCTGCTCCTTGCTGAAGTACTTTTTTTGGCTCCTGGTGTATTAGCCGAAATTTTATCTGCAAAGCCATTCAGAACTTCAACAAGATCTTCTGCTTTCGCATAACGAAGATAACGTACTCGGGTATTACCCGTAGTTGCCTGCTCTTCATCAAGCTTCTTAACCAAGTTGGCAACCCGCATACGCGTTTTTTCATCACCGCTGACAACAACAGAGTTCGTTCGCTCATCTGCGACAACTTTTGGTGCTTGACCTTGAAGCTGTGCCGAACTGCCATTTTGTCGATACAATGTTTCGATAATGCGAACGATTTCACTCGCAGAAGCATAGTTTAGTGGGATAACTTGTACAGATGTATCACCTTGCTTATCAACACGTCGAACAATTTCAACCAGCTTATTTACGACAGCGGCTCGACCCGAAATCATCAAAACATTAGAAGGGTCATAGTTTACAACGTTACCACCGCCAGCATTATCGTTTAACTGACGTAGCAAAGGTGCAAGCTGTTTCGCTTGTGTGTTGTAAAGCGCCACAATGCGCGTGACCATCTCATCGCCTTGTCCAGGCTTAGAGTCATCTGCAACACGAATATTCGATGTTTTAGCATCTTTATCTTTAATGACTTTAATGATGTTGTTGTCCATTTTCACAACAGCATAGCCATAAACTTGCAGTACATTCAGAAAGAACTGGTAATACTGTTCATCATTAAGTAAGTCGTAACTGCGGACGTTAATTTTACCGCGTACAGTTGGGTCAACAATGATGGTTTTGTTTAAGTTTTTACCAACAATATTGATAAACTCTTGAATATCAGTGCCTTTAAAGTTGGCAGCATATTGCGCAGCCCAACTTAAGGCTGGTGACATTAGGACGGCACCAGCTAATAAGCTGGCTAAAAATTTACGTCCGAGTTTTTTGTTGTTCATTATGTAACTTCCCCTAGCCTAAATGCTATTGCGGTAAACCTAATGTAAGTTCGACGAGTTGTCCTTCTCGTTCAACAATGATGGACACTTGGGTTAACTCTTGTAACTGAGACATGACTTCTAATGCTTGTGATATATCTGTGAGGTCATATCCATTTAATGATTTCGCTAAATCGTTGGGTTTAAACCCTGCTTCTCTAAATATCTTACGATCTTTCCCTGGGTTTAAGCGGTAACCCTGTAATTGACCATTTACCGTTTTTGGAGAGATTGATAAATAATCGGTAATTTTATTTGGATCCGCTAAAATCGCTTGGCGTGTTTTCGCTAAATCAGCACTCACGCGTCTATCTTTCGATTTATCTATTTTCTTTGCTTTATTTCGAGAGGCCGTTTGCAAAGGCTTATTATTTGCAACATCCGTCGTAAATTTTAGACCATCTAACATGACAGTTTCATAACGCCCTGCATTTGTGATGATAATGCGGTCTGCATACACTTCTTTGAGCGATGCTGAAGTACCTTTGATTTTATCACCAATACTATAAGTTGCTTGTGTCCCGCTTGAAGCAATAATAGCTAAACCATTCTTTTTAGTCGTTGAGGCCACAACCCCTGTTAACTGGATAGAAAGTGACGACTTTGGTGCATCAGTGATTTGTGTCGGCGTGTTGCCTTCAACTTTTTGTGTATTTTCTTTGTCGTACTTACCAAACAGATCAAGCTTTTTAAAACTGACTAAATCAACATTGGCAGAACCATTTTGATTAGCCGAAACGGGTGTTGGTTTCCACGCAACGGTTTGCGTTGAAGTGGGTACAAGCCCCCACGTTATTTGGGCTAATAAATATATGATTATTATCAAACCAAGCCAGAATACGGCATTGCTTAGTGGCTTGTGAGGTAAGCCAATTACTTTTGTTATTACTTTATCTAGTACATCCATATCATTGGCAACCTGTGATATTAACCTTCTTTATCCGGTTTTTAAGCAAAAAACTGTACCATGCTACCCTAGCTAGTAAACAGCAACAAGTCTTTAACAGACTCCTCATTGGCTAAAATTAGTCAATTATGCTAACTTTGCCACCCCAAATCGACGTTATTCGTGTAATAGAACATTTTCGAATAACTTTACAATGATTTACTGAATCCTGGCTGATCCATAATCCAATCATTTATAAATACTTATTATAGGAGAGAACATGAGTCATAAAAATTTCCCTCAGCTTACCGTTCGTCTCGATAAATGGTTGTGGGCAGCTCGTTTTTACAAAACTAGAGCCATTGCAAAACAAATGATCGACGGCGGCAAAGTACACTACAACGGTCAGCGTACTAAATCCAGTAAGAATGTCGAAATCGGTGCTCGGATCCAATTACGTCAAGGTTTTGATGAAAAAGAGCTCAATATATTGGCACTTTCTGAACGTCGTGGTAATGCCACCATGGCTCAAGCGTTATATCAGGAAACAGAAAACAGCATTAAAAAACGTGAATTAGCCGCTGAAGCTAGACACCTTAACCGCTTAAATAACCCGACACCTGATCACAAACCCGATAAAAAACAACGACGTCAAATTGTACGCTTTAAACAAAAAGCCAATCACATTGACAGCGAATGAGAACCAAACATGAGTATAGACAAGCTACATCGCTATTTGTTCGAAAATGCCGACGTAAGAGGCGAATTAGTCCAATTAGAAGAAAGTTATCAGCACATACTTTCAACCCATGAATACCCAAAAGTTTTACAATTACTCTTGGGTGAATTGATGGCAGCCAGCTCACTGCTTACCGCTACGCTAAAATTTAAGGGTGATATTGCTGTACAAATTCAAGGTGATGGACCAGTATCTCTTGCCGTAATCAATGGTAATGATCAACAGCAGTTACGTGGCATTGCTCGCTGGCAAGGCGATCTTGCAGACTCAGCAAGCTTACAAACATTGTTTGGTAAAGGTTATATCGTCATTACGCTAACGCCTGAAGATGGTGAACGCTATCAAGGTGTTGTTGCACTTGAAAAACCAACGCTTGCAGCGTGTATTGAAGATTACTTTATGCAATCTGAGCAGCTACCGACAAGTTTATATTTATTTGCAGATGGCAAACGTGCTGGTGGAATGTTCTTACAAGTTCTACCTTCAGAAAAAATGCATACTGAAGACTTTGATCATTTAAATCAGCTTACAGCAACGCTCAAACAAGAAGAAATCTTGTCTTTAGACTCAACGGATGTTTTGCATCGATTGTATCATCAAGAAGAAGTGCGCTTGTTCGATGCCGATGACGTCACGTTTAAATGTAGCTGTTCAAAAGAACGGACAGCTAAAGCACTGTTAACTATATCTAAAGCCGAAGTGGACAGCGTTATTGCCGAACATGGTATGGTTGAAATGGGTTGTGAATACTGCAATACCCATTACCGTTTTGATAGCATTGATGTTGAAGCATTATTTAAAGGCGCTCAAGTTAATGAGACTGTTCAATAACTCATGATTCACTGCCTAAAGCCAGCTTAGCTGGCTTTTTTATATCCCCTTTTATTTATCAAATAACAGAACTCTCTGTTTTCTTAACCAAATGCCATTTATGACACTTTTGTTGTCGTTTACGTTACAATCTGCGCCAATAAAACTACGGTAAAAAAGCACCTTTAGGTGGTTGCCGAATACATAAAAAGTCGACAATTAAGAGCGACAAATCTACTCATTCATAAGAATGAACTTAGACATCTTGCACCCAAATGGAGAGTACACTCATGACCGATGGAGCACATCGCATTCATGCTAATTTAACCACTGCTGAATTAGTTGAAATCGCACTTGCAAGTGGAGAAGCCCAGCTAACAGCAAAAGGCGCTTTAGTCGCAAGAACTGGAGTACGTACGGGGCGTTCTCCAAATGACCGCTTTGTCGTAAAAGAAGCGTCTTCTGAAAACGAAATCGATTGGGGTAATGTAAACAAGCCTTTCTCAGAAGATACATTCAATGCATTATGGGAACGAGTTGAAGCGTACCTTGCAGATAAAGAAGTGTTTGTTTCTGAGCTTGAAGTCGGTGCTGATTCAGAGCATTACCTACCCGTAAATGTGACGACTGAATATGCTTGGCATCATTTATTTGCACGTAACATGTTCATTATTCCTGAGCAGTTCAACAAAGCGGACAAAGATACGTGGCGCATCATCAATGCCCCAGGCTTCGAGTGTGATCCGGAGCGTGATGGTACGCACTCGGATGCGACTGTGATCATTAACTTTGCTCAACGCAAAGTGCTCCTTGCTGGCCTAAAGTATGCTGGTGAAATGAAAAAGTCGATGTTCTCGGTACAAAACTTCTTGTTGCCAGCGAAAGGTGTTCTGCCAATGCATTGCTCAGCAAACGTTGGTCATGATGGTGATACAACTCTATTTTTTGGCCTATCTGGTACGGGTAAAACAACCCTTTCAGCCGATCCAAAGCGTTTCCTAATTGGTGATGATGAGCACGGCTGGGCACCGGGTGGTGTATTCAATATTGAAGGCGGCTGTTACGCAAAATGCATTAATCTTAGTCAGAAAAATGAACCGGTGATTTGGGATGCAATTCGTTTTGGAACGGTACTTGAAAACGTCATGCTGGATGACTCTCGCACTCCAGATTTTGATGATACCAGCCTGACAGAAAATAGTCGCGCAGCTTACCCGCTTGAACATGTTGCACAGCGTAAAGAAGATAACTGTGGTGGCGAACCATCTGCGGTTGTATTCTTAACGTGTGACGTTTCTGGCGTGTTACCGCCAGTATCTAAACTCACAAAAGAACAAGCGGCTTATCACTTCTTATCGGGTTATACTGCTAAAGTTGGTTCGACAGAAGTCGGCTCTACAGCCGCTATTCAGTCAACGTTTTCCACATGTTTTGGAGCGCCATTCTTCCCACGACCTGCAAGCGTGTATGCTGAGCTATTAATGGAGCGTATCGAAAGCTTTGGTAGCCAAGTTTACCTAGTGAACACAGGTTGGACTGGCGGGCCATATGGTGTAGGCAAGCGATTCGACATTCCAACCACGCGTGCCATTATTGATGCCATTGTTAATGGTGAACTCAAAGACGTTGAAACAACACATATTGAAAAGCTGAACTTAAGTATTCCAACAAAGATTTCAGGTGTTAAGGATGAATTGTTAAACCCTATCAACACTTGGGAAGATAAATCTCAGTATGATGAATATGCGGATCAACTTGCCAAAGAGTTTAATGCTAACTTTGAGAAGTATCAGGTTTCTGATGTGATCAAAAATGCTGGCCCTAAAGCATAATTTAATTTAGTCATAATAAAAACCGCTCATTGTAGCGGTTTTTTAGTGCAAATAGAGGCTCATGATGCGTCATCGCTTGACCACTGTAGGACTTGAGGCAACATCAAGCGCTTCTGATCAGCCCCCTGAGTTGAATTGAACCTTTAGTTTGTCGTATTATGCCCTAGGGCCTAGTCATATAAATACTTAGTAAACAGCAAATTCACTACCGCTTCTTTGCCGATTTCTTTTCTCAGCAATTTATTTACCGTTTGTAGGCAGTCTTTGCGCACCGCTTCTCGCCCGGTCATCGATTTAATTTGCGCTTCAGTCTGGTTTCCTAAGATTTCTACAATAGCGGCACGTAATAACGGCTCATGCATTTCGATGCTTTCAAGATCTGACTTACCACGTACCATCAACTCCACGCCAACTCGAACAAAACCAAGTTTTTTGCGGTTCGCTATATAGTTAGTGACGATTTCAGGTTCAAAGCCGAAATAGGCATAACTGTTCTCATCTTCAGCATAAGCCCATGGCTGGATACTTATGAGTAATGCTAGTACCAAAAATAACCGTTTCATTTAAACCTCAAACCTCAATATCGATCACAATTCTGGTTGTGATAAACTAACCACTTTTCTTATTCTAGCGAGTAATCAATGCCTTTGCTTAACTCATGTTTTCCGTATGGTGAGTCTATCTTGTGGCAGTTGCCAAACCAATGCTCAACACTTCCTTCAGAAAATTTAACAAGCTGGTTACTTGCTAACGGCAGTTTAACGGAAAAACTTAAGGCTTGCTGCAAAGAATTTGAAGTAACGGTCCTAGGTGAGCAAGAAATTACCCCATTAAATGCTGAATTTGATGCCCATGACAAAGTTTGGGTTCGTGAAGTGCTATTAAAGCTAGATGCAGTGCCGTGGGTTTTTGCTCGTACTTTGATCCCCTTCCCATTACTTGAGCAAACGGCCGTAGATTTTCAAGGGTTAGGGACTAAACCACTCGGCCAGCTCTTATACAGTCATCATGAATTTATTCCTGGAAAAATTGAAATCGGTAAAAGCAGCACTCATGGCTCGATAACGCAACTGGCGTTCCACTTGTCTCAACCTACCGAATCAATATGGGGGCGCCGGCGCTTCTTCAGCTACAAACAAAATGAAATTATCGTTTGCGAATTCTTTTTGCCTGCAGCTGTAGAGTTTATTGAAGCTCATTAGCAAGCCATTCGTGATAACTCAACAGTAATACCGATGCCGACCAACTGAAGTTATTACAATGTAACCCTTCACCAGTCAGTGGATGATAGTTTTCTCTTATCACCCCATCGTTCAATACCCCCTCAGCATGGTTTACCAGTTGATTCGCTAAGCGTTTGGCGTGTTTGTGATAACCATAATTTTTAAGCCCTTTGAGTCCAAACCAAGCTTGATCGAGCCAAACAGGTCCTCGCCAGTATCGAGCAGGTGCAAACGAAAGGTTATCTGCGCTAACCGTAGGGAAAGGCACTGTAGTTGCAAATTGCTTGTTGGTTAAATGACGTTCCACCATTAACCTTGCTTGATTTGGCGTGGCAGCTTTAGCCCACATAGGGATCCACCCCTCAACACCCTTGCCTTGCTCCACTAATCGTGTTCTACGTTCACCATTAAAACGGATGTCATAGAAAAAACCGCTTTCCTCGTCAAAAAACTGAGTTTGAATTTTCTGGACAAGTGTTTGTGCTTGCTGCTGCCACACTTTACTTTCTTCATGAAAGGACAACAATTTTGCCATCTGGGATAGCCAGCGTTTTTCAGCATACAAATACGCATTTAAATCAATAGACTCTTGAGATATTGAGTAACCTACAAGCTCGCCTTTGTTATTGATATTTTTCAATACCAATAAATCATCTTTTTCATCAAAACGTGGGGCGTTGTCCATACCGGACTCCCATGCTGCAGCCTCTATTATTGCTTGACGATTGGGCTTACCTTCTTTGATATGAGCCGGATGCACATTCGCCCCATATTCAACCAAACCATTTTGATTATGATCTCGATTGCGATACCACCATTGATGATACGCAACTAGCTTAGGATACATAGTTTTAATAAAGTCAATGTCTTTTGAACTTAGATACACATGCCAAACAGCCCAAGTGGCGAGAGGTGGTTTACCATTACGTTCATTCCAATTGCCACCGACACCACCTCTTGCAGGGCTTTTGTTATAGAAGATAACATCAGGTAAGCCACCATGATCTTGAGGGCGAACCGCATCCTTTTTCTGAAATTGATAATCAAACATCGCTAAAATATTAGATTTGGCTAGTTGCTGGTCAAACCTAGCGATTGCGACCGCTTGCTTCCAACTGTCCCAAGCCCAAACACCATTAAACCACTTGAAACTAACTGAGGGTGTCACTGCATCGTGAAGAATATTGCCAGCTTTACTGCGCCAGTTGTGCGTTAATGTCATGATGGCTTTTACCGCCATTCGACCTTGTGGCGTTTTATCAATGTCTTTGGTTTTTAGATGCCAATTGCGTTCATTGTCGCTAATGCGTTGCTCAACACTGATGGGTAATTGATGTGCAACCCGTTCAGTTTGAGTATGAAAGTATTGATGAATAGCTCTGATTTTTTGTGTTGCTCTTGGCGCTAGCGATAACGTTGTTGATGCGAGGTATCCATGATGAGTTTGCTTCTTCAGTGCGACAGTTCTTGGGAATTGTATTTGATAGTTCGCATCATCCAACAGTAAATTCCATGTATTCTCTACGGGTGTTAATTGCCAACGAGATGTAGTCCCCTGAATTTGATGAGATTGAATCAGCTGATAATCTTTTAGCTTAGGGTGAGCATTATAAGGTTGCCCTTGCCATTGAAGCCGCCAACGTCGTGTCTCATTTGTTGTATTGGTTATTTCCGTCAACACACTTGCACTTCTGTTATCAATAAACCTGAGTTCAACGAAGAGTTTCAAATCAGGCCATTCATACTTTTGATATAAGCCGTTCGGAAGACTGTAACGTTTCTGCTGCGGCGCATCTGATAACTTCCTTTGTAAGCCTTGCTCATCAAATACGGTTAATTGCTGTACGTTTTTTGAAAAATAAATACTGTACTCTTGAGCAATGATTAGCGGGCCAGGAAAGCTACCCAAATCCTCTACCGCAGTCGGCAAATGGAAACCGTGCCACGCACCTTGATCAATGTATACTGCAGGGATTTCTAGATTACGTTTACTGTCTCTTGGTTCAATGCTAGATACCTTTCCTGCATAAGGTAATAGATTAGAAAAAACGGCTGATTGGCTTGGAGAAGCATGAACATGTGTTGCGATAATGCAAAGTAATAAGAATAGTCGGCGCATACTGTTATTTTTATTGAATAATGTATTCAATTTAGTTTGCCGATTTAAAGTTCAAAAAACAAGCATAAAAAAACCTCGAATCATCGAGGCTCTTTGTCGTTCAATTGATGGTTTAAGGCACACCGTTTAGATAATTCGCCACGCCATCTAGGAACATCTGAACCGATAGCATGACCAGTATCATTCCCATTAAGCGCTCTACAGCGGTTAGTCCTTTCTCACCTAAAATTCGTGTAAACAATGCATTAAACATTAAGATCAGTGCACTCGCACCCCAAGCAAAAAACAGTGCAACCGTCCAATCGGTCATGCGCGAACTGTCTGTGTGTGCCAGTAAAATCAGCGCCGCTAACACCGAAGGTCCAGCCATCAAAGGGATCGCCATAGGCACAATAAAAGGCTCTTCACCTGCTGCTAAGCCCGCTACACCACCAGGCTGTGGAAAAATCATCTTAATAGCAATTAAGAATAAAATAATACCACCAGCAATACTGACAGATTCAGAGCGCAAATTTAAAAATGTGAGAATCGATTCACCTGCATACAAAAACAATAACATAATGATCAGTGCAAAAATGAGCTCTCTGATTAACACCTTACGGCGTTTAGCCGGATCCAAATGGCGTAAAATAGATGCAAAAATAGGTAAATTACCTAATGGGTCCATGATCAAAAACAACATAACTGATGCAGAAAATATATCCATAGTTCAGTGAATCTCGGCACTCTATAATTTAACGGAAGACAATCCTGCAGTATATCCGCTTTGCAGCATAAACGATGGACTATCTTCAAATTATTACTTCATCTCATCATTTTTATACTCATGTTTAACATTAAATAAAGTAATATGACATCCAACAAACAGCCTTAGTGATATTAATTCTCAATAAAGCTATAATCGTCGGCTTTCATCTTTCTGAAGTAAAAACCATGCTTTATCTAATCGCCAGTTTTATAGCTCTTCTTGCCGGACCATTATGTTACCGGTATTTGGCGTCGAGCAATGGTCTTCAAAAAGGACTCGATGGTTTTGTCTTCGTCTCTTTAGGTGGGTTGGTACTGATTCATATTCTCCCAGAGCTTATCGAGCATGGTGGTTGGTTGTCACTGTTGTTCGTGATTATAGGCATTTGGGGACCCACAGCCAGCGAGAAGATTTTTCACCGATATTCAGATATCACTCATAAATTAACGCTTTATTTAGGTGTGTTAGGTTTATTGCTGCATACACTGACCGACGGTGGAGCCTTGGTATTAGCCGACCAGCCTAACAATTCGCCTTTACTTGCCCTAGGCATCATTCTTCATCGGTTACCTGTTGGTATTGCAATTTGGTGGTTACTGAAACCTCAAGTTGGTAGTAAAGCGGCTTCAGTTGTACTTGGCGTAATGATGGCCATGACAGCCCTAGGCTATCTGATGGGGCAACATTGGCTGGTCAACTTGAGCCTCGATAACACCGTTTATTTACAAGCCTTTGTCACAGGCTCTATTCTCCACGTAGTACTGCATCAGCCTCATGTCGAGCATGTTGAAGATGAACAAGGTAAGTATGAGTATCATGCTGGCGTTGGCAGCATTATTGGCATCGCTTTACTCATTATGTTACTCACTCTTGATAAAGATAATGCCCACCAGCATGACTTCCACATCCATAATTTAGAAGCATTTTGGGGCTGGTTGTTATCCATTACGCCTGCCATTGTTTTAACTTTAATGGCTGCAGCCATCCGTTTTTATTTAAAACTCACACCCAATACCGAAAAAAATCATTTAGGTTGGTTTCAAAAACTGATTGGCCCTGAAATGTGGCTATTCAGTTTCTTAGTGCTCGGGCTTGAGTTTTTGTATGTGCATGTCCTTGTATCATTGATGGTCTATGCAGTGCTGGTTCTAACAAAAGAGAAGTCCCATCTAAATCTACCTTATACATCTCACTCACCGATACATTTTGCATTGGCGAATCTCATCGATAGAAGTGCACCTTTTATCGTATTTTTTATATTAGGCCTAAATATTATTGGTGAACCGAGTGGCCTACTCGCCTCGCCACTTATGCAACTATTCTTGTTATCTTTTTTATTCATCAGTTTACGATTAAATTGTTTCAGTGCCGTCATCATTGCGAGCTGTTTGTACTTCCAACATTGGCATATTATAGCCGTACTCTTTACGCTCGTTGTGGCACCTCTGCTGTATTTGTCTCAGCTGCGTAAACTTAGCCTTGTGACTATCTTTTCTATCACGCTGATCGTTATCGGCAGTATGGCCCTTGTAAACAACATTGAGATCAATGTGGTACCGCCAATTACTTTCAGTCAGCCCGTTCAAGTTCTATCCGCTTTATTTTTGGGTATTTTAGTTGCCTCAAGCTTATTGAGAATGGGACCAAGAAACTTCATAAGCCAATTGCTAGGAATAAAAAAACACGTCCACCATCATCACTAATTTCAGGTACACTCAAAGTGTAGTTTTATCCTGAATAGGAGTAATGGATGCTAGTGTCGTTGATTTCTTGGATTTTCCATAAGATGGGTTGGCGAATTGAAGGTGAATTGCCACCTATCGATAAGTACATATTAATTGCAGCCCCACACACCAGTAACTGGGATTTCATTATTGCGGTGATGGCCAAGTTTATTGTCAGAGAAGACATTCACTTTCTTGGCAAACATCAGCTCTTTATCCCACCTTGGGGTTGGCTATTTCGAGCATTAGGCGGAAGCCCTGTAAATCGAAATAAAAATAACAATTTAGTTGAAACAGCGGTTCATGAATTTGATGTCCGTAATGCTTATAAATTAGCGCTCGCACCTGAAGGGACACGTTCTGCTGTCACTCGCTGGAAAACAGGGTTTTATCATATTGCTCAAAAAGCCAATGTTCCGATAGTATGTATTGGTTTGGATTTTAAGAATAAAGCGATTATTATCCAATCACCATTTGAAGCTTCCGGTCAAATGAATGACGATATGAACCTAATTTTAGACTTTTTTCGCTCTGTAAATGGCAAATATCCCAAAGTCATCCCAGATTTTTTTGATACAGAAAATAGATAATAATATAAAGAGATAGTACATGGAAATACTTACTTTCGTCATCAACATGCCTCACAATACTGATAGAAAAAACAACGTGTTACAGCAATTATCATCGTTGAATATCTCTGCAACATTTACTGAAGCGGTAGTTGGAAAAACCCTCTCAAAAGATGAAGTGAAACAGCTTTATAATAAAGAGCTGAACCAGCGCCATTATCATAGAGATCTAAGTATTGGTGAAATAGGTTGTTATGCAAGCCATAGACAAATATGGCAAGAAATTGCAGCTAAAAAGATTAATTGGGCGGTCATTTTAGAAGATGATATCACTATCTCAAAATCTATAAACCAAGCTTTAGAATCACTGCAATATATTAAGTCAGCAGATATCATTAAGCTATCTGATAACCGAAATAATAAAGCAGCTGATTCAAGATTTTTTCCAAATAAAGTAACGTGCGTTAGCTATAAGCGAATACCAAATTGTACCACTGGTTATATCATAAGTTTGGATGGGGCAAAAAAGCTGTTATCACGAACTCAAATTTTTAGGCCTGTTGATATTGATATGCAATTTCACTCAGAGCTCAATCTAACAATAATCGGCTTAAAACCATATAGCATTTCAGAAGCTGGTTTTGATAGTGAAATTGCCTTGCAAAATAAAAATGGAAAACACAGTAATTCCAGTACTTTTTGGAGAAATGCTAAACATCGTCTTCGCATGATAATCGAAAGACAAAAAGCCTCTGCAGACTTAAAGAAAGTTATTTCTTAATATGCCAAGAGGCTACTTTTAATATTTTAACAATGCTCCCTAATGAGCTTCCTTAATACTGATTGAAATGATGAAATATTATGATTTTGTTTTATATAGTAGATAGCTTTACTTCCTAGCTCGTACCTTAATGCGTCATCATTCATTAACTCATTAATTGCCTCAACAAATAACGGAACTTTTTCAAATCCATCGCCTATAACAGTTCCTGTGAACCTACCAAATTGGCTAGTTAAATCATCTGGATTCTGACAGCTTACAAGTAAAGTACCGTATGATAATGCCTCTAAAAAAGAAACCGGTAATGCCTCATGAATAGAGGTATTAACCAAAATGGCCGCTTCTTTTAAATAGTTATTTTTTTCTTCTCCTTCAACATGCCCCACAAAATGAAGATTCGGCAGTGACTTATACTGATCTAACACTTTTTTATTTCTTTCACTTTCCCTAAATGATTTACCAAGAACATAAAATTCATGATGAGGCATTTGTTTTGCTATTTCACAAAATAACCACCCACGCTTTACAGACTCAATACGCCCCAAAAATACAATTTTTTTCTTTTGAGGTTTATGATCTAACAACTTAAAATTATCATCAATATTAATAGGGTTAGGTACATATTGAATTGGTACAGTTCTATGTAATTGGTACAACTCCCTAGCTTTTTCATTTAGACAGTGGGCTTGGCTAATAAAAGTCGTTTTCCCTGACAAATAAGCCTTGTGCACGAAATCATAAACGTTTTCATCCCAGTAAGTTTGCTCTGGGAATAATTTTACCGTGTGAATTTCTTCCCAATCACCCATAGGACGTGGATCTTGAATCCAATGAATAACTTTTCTCTTTTCAGGTTCAACTAAAGATAGGATATTTGCTGATTGAGTAGTCAACTCAATTGAAAGAAATACATCATAATTCTTTTTCTTCAAAAACCAGCGATTTATTGGATCTAATACTTTAGCTGCCAACCGGTATACTTTAACTCCATCAACTAAATATTCCTTCGGCCATAATCGGTTTTTGCTCGTATCTTTTTTTAAGAGCACTTCAACTTCAATATCATCACAAGGTAAATACTTAGCAATAAGCTCACGAGCCAAAAAACCATATCCACCAAAAGCCGTATTCGCACCACCAAAATACTCATCAACAAGAATGGCTACCTTAATTCTTTTTACCATTTATGAACCTCTAAATAAGCGTACAACTTTATAAATTTATTTAGTAATAGAATGATGTATCCCTATAAGTAGAGCCCCAAAAACCCTGTCAATTTGACATGAACATTTTTCTTTCACAACTTTTACATTAAGAATCATGAGCCAGTGCACATAAACTGGCTCAATTAATTTAAATAGGAAGAATTACGACTTGATTAGAGAAAGGTATTCCTCAGCAACTGCTTCAGCATTAACTTTTTCTATGATGGGCGCATTTTTTACTTGAAAATTACTTTGTAACAATGCGTCTGTCTTCTCAGCTAAAATTTTAGGTTCTCTGACAGGAACGAGGTATTCGGAAAGTTCATTAGTCAAAATTTCATTAGGCCCATGTGGGCAATCCGTGCTGACAGCCGGAGTACCACAAATTAATGACTCAATTAAAACCGTTGGTAGCCCTTCGTAATCAGAACTTAGCACTAATGCCTTTGATCTCTTTATCCACGCATAAGGATTTGGTTGAAAGCCTGGAATAATAAGACGCTCACTTACACCATGTTTTTTCGCTAACTTTACAGCTTTCTTTGCATTGCTACATAAAAGAACAATAGGAATATTTGTTTTCATCATTTTTAAAGATTCAAACAAAATATCATGTCTTTTTTGTTTAGCCACTCGACCCACATGAATTAAAAAGTCACCTTTAGGCATTTGCTCATTAGGTTCTTCTGCTGCAGCTCTAATCGATTCAATAGCGAATGGATTATATATTGTTTTAACCTGTTTGGGTTTAATGCGGCCTTGATTTAGGATTTCATGCGCTATGCCATCTGAAACACAAACCAAATTTTGGTTATTAAGGCTCTTCTTTGCTATTAACATTTTAAAATAAGCAATTGGCCCAAGCTTTATCTGCCGTTTCAGCTCTTCTTCAATAGAATTATGAACAATACAATACAAGGGGGATAACCCTGTTTTTGTCATCAGTAAATTAGTCTTATCTAAATTTGATAAATACAAATCAAACTTACCAACTTGAACTTCTACTTCTTCAATTTTATGTTTCAATATTTTAGCTGATTGAGAACGTTTAAATACACCATCAATGTTCTTTGCATTCTTATCAAAGCAATCATGACACGGTAGCTCTGCAGGAACCTGATATTGACCTCTTTTTTGTAACACAAAAAAATGAGGGTGATGACCCAATTGTTGAAGCGTTGTAGCCAAAGTTAACATAACTTTTTCAGCGCCACCGCCAGCAAGATCATTTATTACTATCGCTATTTTTTTCTGTTTTTGCATAATTTTTTACTTTGTATAGCAGAAGCTAACTGTTCAATAATCGTTTCAGCACCATTTTTACTCGGCGTAATTTTCATTTGCTTTTTTAGTTCAGACAATATAGTTTCATCCAAGAGTCTTGGTAACTTTTCAGCCAGTTCAGAAATCTCAACGGATTTCACTATCTTCTTTTTCTCACATGCTGCAATACGAGCTGGTTGATCTTTTGAGACAGGAACAGCTATGACTGGCGTGTTAAGAGCTAGAGCCTGTAAGAGCGTATCACCACCGCTTAACACAGCTGCATAAGAATGAGAAATTAAGCTGATAAAGTTTGAGTTATCCAATCTAGAAATCACCCTAACCTTTTCAGATTTTGGTAATTCTTTGGGATAATTAGGGCCCATCAAAATTACAACTTGTTTATTCGTGTTTTCAGCGAGACTCTCTGCCGCTTCATAAAAGAAATCTGCCGCTAATTGGCCATCATGCAAGTGCCCACCAGAACCAGCATTTAAAATAATAAAACTTTTTGATTCCAGTTGAAACTGTTTTAATACCGAATCAGCAAAATCATCTTCAGGTGAATCAAATACAACCCCTACACACTTTGGTAATAACTTTTTCTGCAATTTGCATTTGAAAGATGAAAATAAATCTATCTCAGGCATTGTATATTCAGGCTGGGCAACAAAATGCAAGTCTGTCGCTTTCATTCTCCCCCATTTCATACCTCGGCGACGTTTCTTAGCGTGCTGACTGATAAATACGGTTATGGCACCAACTTGTTTTGCTTTTTGTAATTGTGGTTTTCGTCCAGAAGCATCGAAGATTACAATATCCGGTTTAAAGTTTTCAATAACACGGTTTACGGGGTTTACATGTTTAGTAGGTGAACTTTCTAACAAAACAGTTTCATATGGACAATCATTAGCGTATTGAGCG
The DNA here is from genome assembly GCF_016900895.1 of Parashewanella hymeniacidonis. Classification (GTDB taxonomy): domain Bacteria; phylum Pseudomonadota; class Gammaproteobacteria; order Enterobacterales; family Shewanellaceae; genus Parashewanella; species Parashewanella hymeniacidonis. The sequence goes on along the minus strand of NZ_JAFEUN010000009.1, from coordinate 34,886 downwards.
TGCTGGTTTAATATGAATTTTATCTCTGCATCAGGCCATCGCTGTTTAATTTTACTGGCCAGAATCATCGAGCGCATGTACTCTCCAATTCCTTCAACAGAAGAAACAGGAATAAATAAAAATCGCTTCTTTTCAATTGTCATATAACAACCTATTGAACTTTCTTATATTGGTAACTCAATTAATCACATACTACTTTGCAGCGATTTTATTACAGCTTCTGTTTTAATCAATGCCATCAATTCTTGACCCTTTGCCCGAGTCCCCCAAGTAACCTCACCGTCCACTTGCTGTTTAATTACCTCATCATAAACACTGACAACCTTATCTAAACTCAAATAAGGCCCTGTTCTACCTGGATTAGAGTGTGCGTAAAGACCGATAACAGGTGTACCCTGTGTCGTGGCCATATGCGCAGGGCCAGTATCTGGCGCAAGGACTAAATTCGCCTGTTTGAGCAAGGCCAACAGCTGCAACAAACTACTTTTACCAACAAGGTTTGTTAAGCCGTATTTCGTACTCTTTATGATGCTATTAGCAAGGTTACGCTCTAATTGAGACGTCCCACCACACAACATAACTTGGTAGCCTTTTTCAGCCATATAGTCGGCAACTTCTGCATAACGCTCAGGAAGCCAGTTTCGCTCAGCTTTACTCGCAGCAGGACAGATAACAAAAATATTATCTTCTGTGGCTTGCTGTTTTGCCCATTTAAGATCGGCGCTGGATATCGGTATATCCCAACTCGGCAGGGTATTTTCAACCCCAACAGCAGTTGCGAACCCCATAAAGCCATCGAGAACATGAGGTTGATCTTGCGGTAAGATTTTGTGATTGGTGAATAACCACTGCCCTTCTTTGGCTCTGGCTTTATCAAAACCAATTTTAATATCGGCACGAATCATTAAGGATGCAACACTTGCCCTAAGTGCCACTTGCATGTGTAATAACACATCAAATTTTTGCTTTGATAGTGCTTTCCTTAAGTTGGTGTAACTTCGCCACCCTTGTGATTTATCAAAAATAACAAAATTAATATTTGGCAAATTTTTAACTAGCTGATACTCAACCTTTCCAATCACCCAAGTAATCTCGATGTGTGAGTATTGCTTTTGAATGGCTTGAACCATAGCAACAGCATGGCAGACGTCACCAATAGCCGATAACCTCAATACACAAAGAGTATGTTTTGTCGATAAATCTAACTTCATGCTTTTCCCAGCAAATTAGCGTAAGAAATGGATCTTAATGTAGAATACTTTGCAGTACCATGACTAAGCGAAAAATAATGCTGCTTTCAACTAATAAAAATATCACTCTAGCTTATTCAAACCCTAAGCATCACTCGCTCACGGCCAGCCATTTCGACGCTAATTTCTGGCAAGAGAATAATGCTATTGTTGGTACATCAACGGGCAGACGCACGACTTGGTTTGTCTCCCATGACACCAAACCTTGGGTTTTACGTCATTATTGGCGCGGTGGTTTAATGGCGAAGTTCAGTGATGATTTATATTGCTTCCCTGGTGTCCATCAAACTCGTCCAATTGCTGAGTTCCGCTTGCTTGAAGAGATGCATCAACTCGGGTTACCCGTCCCTAGGCCCATAGCAGCAAAAATTGAGCGCATTGCCCTTTGGTATCGTGGTGATATTCTGATAGAACTCATCGAGGATTCGAAAGATTTACACGCCGTCTTATCTAACTCGCCTCTGCCTCAAAGTTTATGGCATCAATTAGGTAAAGAAATCGCTCGCTTTCACAATCACGGTGTATTCCACGCAGACTTGAACATTAAAAATATTCTGTTATCCGAAAACAAGTTCTATCTCATTGATTTTGATCGCGGTGAACTCAGAAAGCCAAAGCCTTCTTGGCAACAAGCGAATATGGCTCGATTGCGCCGCTCATTTGATAAAGAAAAAGGTAAGCTTGCCAGTTTGTACTTTAACGACAACAACTGGCAGGATTTATTATCCGGCTATCAATCGGCTCTCAAATAAGTACGAAACAATGTGAATTGTTTTTCTACGGCACCTTTATTGGCCAGTACTACAGATTGAGCTTGATTTTGACGCTGTTTAAGTAATTGAGGATCAGTAAACCCGTCATTAAGATGCGTTGATAATGTTTTGCCGTCTGAACACTCAACCATAGCACCTGAATCGGTTAATAACTGGCAGATATCAGTGAAATTATAACGTGATTCCCCCATAACCAGTGCTAAGCCAACGGCTGCGGCTTCAAGTGGATTTTGGCCACCATGCTCGATCATCGAGCCACCGATATAGGCTTGATCGGCGGTCGCATAAAACAACATCATTTCACCCATGGTATCTCCGAGTAGAACTTGAGTGTTTGCGTCAACATGATCACCTGCACTTCTGCGGCTCATCACTAAACCCGACGATTGTGTTTTTTCAGCCGCTAACTCGAACTTTTCAGGGTGTCTTGGCACCATAATTAACAATGCGTCGGGATGATGCACTAATAATTGTTGATGAGCCGCTAAAATTTGAGCAAACTCACCAGGGTGAACACTGCTAGCAATCCACACGGGGGCACTTTGTTTTTGCCATTCAGTCCTCAGTTTCTGCCCACGTTCAATTAATTCTTCATTCACCGTTACATCAAACTTCAAACTTCCTGAAACATGAATGTTTGAGGCATCAAAACCTAACTCAATAAAACGCCGTTGTTCTACTTCGGTTTGTACCGCAATAATATCGATGCTGGTTAAGATACTTTTCGTCAGCTTTGGCCACTTTTGATAATTGACTGCAGACTTTTCTGATAACCGAGCGTTACTGATGAATGTTTTCGCACCATACTGTTTGGCAAAATGCAATAAATTAGGCCAAAGTTCGGTCTCTAGAATAACCACTTTTTTGGGCTGTAACTGCCGCAAAAAACGCTTAATACAGTAAGAGATATCTACCGGTAAATAGACGTGCTGAACCTTGTCACCAAAGGCTTTTATCACTTGAGCTGACCCAGTTGGGCTGGTTGTAGTGATGGTCACTTTAATATCGGGTGCTGACGCTAGAATTTTACGAATAAGTGGTAATGCTGCTATGGTCTCACCCATAGATGCGGTATGAACGAGTACATCTGTGGTTTTCAAAGGCGCAAACCCGAATCGTTCTTTCCAACGTACACGATAATCAGGACTCTTAACCGCTCGAATGGTCAGATACAAAATTATCAAAGGGAAGGCAAGGTATAACATCGCCGAATACCAAAAGCGGTTCATGAAAAAGTGCCTTATTTTAGAGTTTTGCGTCAATAATGTAAGCAATGCTACCATACCCGAAAAAATAGCGTAAACGAGCAGCCCTATAAATTACCGTTAGTGATTTTAATTTCAACAAGTATCAATCATTGGAAAACTACATGAAAACTCGTGACAAAATAATTCAAGCTAGTATCGAGCTGTTTAATGAGCACGGTGAGAGAACGATCACGACTAACCATATTGCGGCACATTTAGGGATCAGTCCGGGCAATCTTTATTACCATTTCCGCAATAAACAAGACATCATTCAAAGTATCTTTAAACAATATGAAGCACATTTAGAATCAAGCTTTCAACCTTATCAAGAGCAAAAGCTTGATGTTGAAATGCTGGTAACTTATTTTGATGCCATGTTCTACGTACTCTGGAAGTTTCGTTTCTTTTACGCCAATCTTACAGACATTCTGGGACAAGATGAGAAACTTAAAGCCGATTATTTGCATATTCAGCAAATGGTACAAATGCGAGCAACTCGTATCATTGAGCAAATGAACAATGACAATGTCATCACCCTCACCGAGGATGAAGTACCTCAATTAGCCGATACCATGAAGTTGGTATTAGCATCATGGATCAGCTACAAGCTTGCCCAATCCAGTAAAACTACTATCACAAAAGCATGCTTATATGAAGGTGTGCTTCGAGTGATTATGATCACTAAAGCTTATGCAATGGCTGACTCAATAGATACGTTCTCTCGCCTTGAAACGCACTACAATCAATTAATGACTCAAGCTGACGTAGTAGCTTAATACGTCTTATGTTTACCACACTGCATTAGTAAAACTAATGCAGTGGATTGAGATAACTCGTCAAAAAAGCCCACATATTTTCCTTCCAAGGGCTTTTATCAACATGAAATAAAGAGTTAGAATCCCAAGCACTCCAAATAACAAGCTTAATGGTCAGTATTTTCTGAGTTAAGCCTACCCACTTTATTATTAGTAAAGGAGAGACTCTGTGGCCTCACCATCGTTTTATGAGCAAATGAATCAGCAGTTAACAGACATCAAAGCTGAGGGTTTATATAAAAGTGAGCGAGTGATTGTTTCGCCACAGCAAACTGCGATTCAAGTAAACAACGAAGAAGTCATTAACTTCTGTGCGAACAATTACCTAGGCCTAGCCAATCATCCTGAACTGGTTAAAGCAGCCCAAGATGGCTTGGACGCTCATGGTTTTGGTATGGCTTCAGTGAGATTTATTTGTGGTACTCAAGGAATTCATAAAGAGCTTGAAGCTTCTATTAGTGAATTCTTAGGTATGGAAGACACCATTCTTTACTCTTCTTGCTTTGATGCCAACGCAGGTCTTTTTGAGACGATATTAGACGCTAACGATGCCATCGTATCCGACGCGCTAAACCACGCTTCTATCATTGATGGCGTGAGACTGTGTAAAGCCAAACGTTTCCGCTATGCCAATAACGACATTGCAGATCTTGACAAACAGCTGCAAGCTGCAAAAGAAGCTGGCGCTCGTAATATCTTAATTGCTACAGATGGCGTCTTTTCTATGGATGGTGTGATTGCTAATTTACAAGGTGTGTGTGATTTAGCCGATAAATACGGTGCCCTTGTGATGGTTGATGATTCTCATGCCGTAGGTTTTGTAGGGAAAGATGGTCGTGGTACCCATGAACATTGTGACGTCATGGACAGAGTAGACATCATCACCGGTACGTTAGGTAAGGCATTAGGCGGCGCCTCTGGTGGTTTCACTTCAGGTAAAAAAGAAGTCATTGATTGGTTACGTCAACGTTCTCGCCCATACCTGTTCTCAAATTCATTGGCTCCAGCCATTGTAAGTGCCTCAATTACTGTTTTAGAGATGCTAAAACAAGGCGCCGATTTACGCGAACAAGTTAAAGCTAACGCCGCTTATTTCCGTGAGCAAATGACAGCTGCAGGCTTCACTCTTGCCGGGGCTGACCATGCTATCGTACCTGTGATGATTGGTGATGCAAAGGTTGCAAGTGATTATGCTGACCGCTTACTTGCCGAGCATATCTATGTCATTGGTTTCTCGTTCCCTGTCGTCCCTAAAGGGCAAGCCCGTATCCGTACGCAAATGTCTGCCGCACATACTCGTGCGCAACTTGATAAAGCCATTGAGGCCTTTACTCGTATCGCAAAAGAAATGGGCATCATTGCTTAATATTATTGTTCAGCCCAGATTTTCTGGGCCATTTTAGGATTGTGTTTTAAATGAAAGCGCTAAGTAAATTAAAACCTGAAGTCGGCATTTGGATGGTTGATGCTCCAACACCAGAAATGGGCTATAACGACCTACTAATAAAAATCAAAAAAACCGCCATCTGTGGCACGGATATTCACATATACAACTGGGATGATTGGTCACAAGCGACAATCCCTGTACCAATGGTTGTTGGTCATGAGTATTTGGGTGAAGTTGTTGGTGTCGGTGAAGGTGTAAAAGGCTTTGAGATTGGCGACCGCGTTTCTGGCGAAGGACACTTAGTGTGTGGTCATTGCCGAAATTGTCGCGGTGGCCGCACCCACTTATGTCGCAATACGTCTGGTGTCGGTGTAAACCGCGAAGGCTCATTTGCTGAGTACTTAGTCATTCCTGCTTTCAATGCCTTTAAGATCCCTGATGATGTGAGCGATGAATTAGCCTCCATTTTTGATCCGTTTGGCAATGCCGTTCATACTGCATTATCATTCGATCTCGTTGGTGAAGATGTGCTGATTACTGGTGCGGGTCCTATCGGTATTATGGCTGCAGCAGTTTGTAAACATGTCGGTGCCCGTCATGTTGTCATCACCGATGTTAATGAGTACCGTTTGGACTTAGCTCGTAAAATGGGTGCAACACGCACTGTAAATGTCGCCAATGAAAACCTTAATGATGTCATGCAAGAATTAGGTATGACAGAAGGATTCGATGTTGGCCTAGAAATGTCAGGCGTACCTTCAGCATTCAGCGCCATGCTTGATTCAATGAATCACGGCGGAAAAATTGCTATGTTAGGTATTCCACCAGAAGATATGGGCGTTGACTGGAGCAAAGTGATCTTTAAAGGGCTAACCATTAAAGGCATTTATGGTCGTGAAATGTTTGAAACTTGGTACAAAATGGCCAGTTTAATTCAGTCTGGCTTGGATATTTCTCCAATTATTACTCATAGCTACTCTGTTGATGACTTCCAAGAAGGGTTTAATGTCATGCGCTCAGGTCAATCAGGTAAAGTGATCTTAAATTGGGATTAACCTCTACTAGTGTAGAAATGGCCTGTAAGGTCATTTCTACTCATTAAAGGAATAACAGATGTCACAAGTAAAACATATCAATGTCGAACAACTGAAAGCGCTTACGGGCAAGGATAAGGTTCAGGTGGTCGATATTCGCGATCCACAAAGCTACGCAGCCAACCATATTGAAGCTTCTCAACACCTTACCAATGAAAATATTGCTGACTTTATGCGTGAAGCTGATCTAGATGCAACAACGGTTGTGGTTTGTTATCATGGGATCAGCTCTGTTTCAGCGGCAGAGTATTTAATAAGCCAAGGCTTTGAAGACGTTTACAGCTTAGACGGTGGGTTTGAAGCGTGGTCGCAGAGCTCTACTCAGTAACATCATCGGGAAGATCTTCATCATTATCAGGATCTTCCAGTTCTTTTTTTTCTTCAAATTCCCCTTCTATAACATCCTCGTCCGAATCTTCGCCATCTTGTTCATCTTCATCTTCGTCGTCCTCATCTTCTAATTCATCTTCGTCGTAATCCAACTCCATAACAAAACGTAACAATTCAGCGACGGGTTCAAATAGCTCTTCAGGAATAAAATCTCCACTGTCCACTTCAGCATATAAAGTTCGAGCCAAAGGGACATTTTCGACAACTGGAATTTGATTTTTTTCTGCAATCGACACAATGTGTAACGCCATATGATCTTTGGCTTTTTCTAATACTTTAGGGATCGGTGAGTCTTGAGCATCATAAAATAAACAAACGGCAATATGGTTGGGGTTTCGAACCACTGCACTCGATTTTTTTACATTACTCGCCAAACTACCTGAAGCAACTTCGCGTGCGGTTTCACGACGCTTTTGTTTGATTTCAGGGTTACCTTCGGTGTCCTTGGCCTCTTGTTTAGTTTCTTGTTTTGTCATCTTCAACTCTTCCATCGTTGAGTGACGCTGATACGCATAATCAATCGCACCGAACACAAGATAACAACCGACAAAACACCCCCATAACCACAGAATCAGCGTCATCATCACTTTCAAGCCACATTGTTCATCACAAATGGGTAAGTACTGAAATGAATTAGCATACTTGGCGAGAATGTAATAAAACACCAGACTAAGCACAAACACTTTAAGAATGTTTTTAGCTAGCTCAAACACACTCTTCATTGAAAACAGTTGTTTCAGATTGTTAACCACATTGAGCTTGTCGAACTTTGGCTGCACAGCTTCTGTCGCCCACATCGGACCCGTTTGCAACACATTTCCTATAACAATGACAAAAATCAGCAATAAGCCTAAGCCACCAATGTACTTCAAAAACAAATCAATGAATGCTTCGTGAATGATCTGAGAGGCATTGCGCCAATCTAGACTTGAGACTCGAATGGTTAAATCTATCAGCTCAATATTGGATTGCATGAAATCATGGCCTTGAGCCAGAAAAAAAGCAAGGATGGCAGCCATTTCTAAGCCGGTGACAATTTCATCACTTCTAACAACTTGTCCTTTATTTCTGGCTTCACGGAGTTTTTTCTCCGTGGGTTTTTCTGTCTTTTCTCCGCCACCTTCAGCCATCGCACTTCACCTTATTTCCCTCCCATTAAGTGGAAAAGTACTTTGAAATGACTTTCGGCATTACTGGTCCTCTCGAGATAATCATGAAATGCAAAGTTTATGCTGTAAATCATAACCAAAATGACGAGTACACTTTTTACAGGCATTGAAAGAAAGAACACATTAAGTTGTTGCGCTGAACGGTTTACCAAACCAAAAGCCGTATCTGTCAGCAGCATGATCACCATGCCAGGCATAGCGAAGCCCATAAAGAGTGCGTTCATCAGTCGCCACTCTTGGTTGATAAAGTCAATTAACAGCTTATTATTAACAAGATCAAGCCCCGCTCCTGGCGGCAAAGATACGTAAGATTCATACATTGCCGTTAATAAAAAATTCATTCCTCCTGTGGCTAAAAATAGTACACTCAATACTTGCGCAAATAGCACTCCATAAACCGAAGATTCAAAACCGAAAAGTGGATTCAATACGCTTGAAAGTGATGAGCCACGCATTGTATCAATCAAGAACCCTGACATATCAATCGCCCAAAAGGGGACTGCCGCACAAAAGCCAAGCGTTAGACCTATTACAAACTCGCGTATATAAAGTGCTGTAAGCTCTAAATATGAAGCTTCAAGTAAATAAGACTCCATATGCATTAAGCTTGGAACAGTAGGGATTGCAAATAAGATAATGAAACCATTGCGAACTAAAGACACGTTGAGTGAACCGCTTTTAAATATCGGCAATAGCAACATCAGCCCTAATGGACGCATCATGGCGAGCGATAAAACCGGCATATATTCAACAAGCGCCTTATATAAAACCGTGTCCAAATTTAGCCTCCAACTCGGCTTATTAAATTGAAGGTTTCATTAGCATAATTGAGCATAGCAATCCCCATCCAATCATAGGTCATGGCCATAACAACACTTACTCCCACTAACTTTATGAGGAACTGTAAGGTTTGGTCTTGAATCTGAGTTAACGCTTGGACCAAACTTACTAAAATGCCGAGTATGGACGCCACTAATACGGTTGGCATCGACAATAATAGCGTGATCCACAATAGCTCGGACGTAAGATGTATTAAGTCACTTTGGTTCATGTGTACGACAACATTAATTGAGCAATGAGTTTTTGCCAGCCGCCCATCATAATAAAGATCAAAATCTTAAACGGCAGAGCAATCGTCATTGGTGACACCATCATCATCCCCATTGCCAAAAGGATGTTAGACACAATGATATCAATGGCTACAAACGGCAAATACAAAAGTAATCCAATTTTAAATGCCTCAATAAGTTGACTCATGGTAAAGGCTGGTATGAGTACAATCAGAGAGTCCTCATTGAGGTTTTCATGATATTGATCTGGCCATAATTTATGACCAATTTTTGCGAAATAATTCAGCTGAGTAATATGGCTGTGCTTCTTTAAAAACACGCGGTACGGATCCCCAGCTTGCTTATCGAGTTGTTGTAAAATCGTCGGTGAATCGAGTGAGATGGGATTCTTCTGAACACTGCTATAGATCTCTTGACCTATCGGCGCCATGATAAACATCGACAATATCATCGAAAGCCCGTAAATAGCCATATTGGGGGGGATTTGTTGCACCCCAAGCGCCGTACGAAGCATTGACAGCACAATTGATATTTTTAAAAACGATGTGCCCATTATTGCAAACAATGGCAATAATGAGAGTGCAAATAACACAATAATCAAATGAACGGGATGGTCAAGTAAGTTCATTGGAACTTCCTGTTTTGTTATCAATCTTCAGGGTAGCGCTAAGCTTTCATATGTCTCAATCAGGTGATCACCTGAACTCCTTGAAATCACAGGGGTAAACTTCGCAGCAACGCATTATTCTAAACCTCTTATCAAGAATAGACCGAGATCAGATATTCAGCCATTGAATGAATTATCATGTTTCGGCTGAATCTTACCTGACATCACAGTGATTATTACTCGACACTTTGAGCTTTCAATTTATGGTGTGTTTGATAAAAATAACCATGAACAGTGCTATGCCCCTATTACGCCCATTGACACTGAGCTTACTCAGTTGCCTTTTGATGTCAGCTTGTCATACTGATAAAAACACGACCATGTCAGATAACTTTGCTTCAGGAAATCTTGGTAAACCGGAAGTGGCCAAAACCTCCAGTAAACAAGCCAATATTCAGCTTGATAATGACAATCACAACGTCACTCTGGACTCATTTCCACTATGGAGGAATTGGTGGTACGTAAAACTGAATAACGTCAAACAACATCGACGTTTCTCACTGACCATCGATGATATTTTTTCAGCTGAAACGCCGGGATGGACGAACTCATATACACCAGTCTATTCCTACGATAAAAAACAGTGGCAGCGATTTGATGAAAACCAAGTAACGTCGTCAACCGAAGACATAGGCAACGGTCAACAGCGGCAACGTATTTCAGTTGATGCAAAATATGATAAAAACCAGGTCTACATAGCCCGCTTTTATCCTTACACTCAACAAGATTTTAATGATTACTATCAAAACCTAAAATCTGAACATCAGGATAAATTTGACCAAGGCTATATCAAACGTGAAACCTTAGGTGAATCCTCTGTACACCATTTACCAATTGATATGATCACCATTACGGATCCCAATGTGAACAGCGGAAAAAAGCGAATTTGGATACAAACAAGAAGCCATCCGGCAGAGACTGGAAGTTCATTTGTCGTGGAAGGCCTGATTAATTGGTTATTAAGCGATAATACTGAAGATGCGGATTACGCTTTATCTCATTTCATTTTTAATATCGTCCCCATTCATAACCCAGATGGGGTTTACGACGGTAATTATCGAACTAATAGCCTAAGCCAAAATTTAGAAAATGCTTGGGTAAGAAGTAGCTCTAATTCAGCCGTGTTATCTCAAGATTCTCCACTCGAGAACCAAATCCTCAGTCGTGAGATGTTCAAGTTAAGCAAATCTGACTCCCCTTTTATCATGGCATTGAATCTTCATTCCACTCAAAGCGATGCAGATAGACAAGCGTTTTTCTTCCCTCATTTTGGTCGGGAATCTTTAGGTTACAATACCAATGAAGCTCAGTTATGGAATAACACCATTCGCTTTATCAATGGCGTGCGGAATAACTATAAAAATGAACAAGGTCAGCCGTTAATCGAAGCCACGCCAGATCAAGGTGGTCGCAGCTTTGTGACGAATACCTATCCCGAATCTTGGTGGTGGGCTAATTTTGGTGACAAAGTGATGGCCGTTACCATGGAAACGACCTATGAAAAAGCAGGATACCAACAAGGTTATGTCACACCAGACAGACTAAGAAACTTGGGCGTAGCACTAATGAAAAGTCTCATTGAATATAATCAGTCGAGTGCAACATTTGAGGCCAATGCACTACTCAAAGAGCCAGCCTTACGCTCACAGCTTGAGCTTAACAGACCAACAGAAGAGCAAACTAAGAATTAGCAAATTCTCGAGCAAAACGTTCAACGTGATCCCAGTCGGTAAATTCGAAACAACCACTGGTGTCCGTTGGACCTTTCGTTAACCACATAATAAAACGAATCATGGTCTTATCGAAAAAACCGTATTGTGGGTAGTTAATCTTCCCGGCAAACACACCTTTCACTTTAGGTTGCCAAGGCGATAACAACAGAAACTTTTTCATGTAAGGGTTCGTTTCTGGAGTATTTTTTTCAGGTTTTCTGGCCACAACATTAACCGTAAAAAAACCATTTTGTTTTTCATCTAACACTGGCTGATATTGTTCAGCGAATGCCAACAGTTCTGGGCGATGTTTACCATAACGAATGCTTGCACCAACCAATACCTTATCGGCTTGCTCGAGAAGCTTACTGTCAACGTTATCCAGCTCGACCAACTTAACTTCTGCCTCAACAGACATCGCTGTGCGCATACGCTCACATATAGTCTTAGTCTGGCCATCAACGGTAGAATAAATAATGACGATCTTTTGCATGCTGACTCCTAATACAAGCGCTCTAATTCTTCCAAAATGTTGGTGTGAACAGTACTAATAAAGTAAATACTTCTAATCGTCCAAATAACATGGTGATCAGCAACACCCATTTCGCACCGTCACCGAGTGTAGCGTAATTCGCCGCCGCTTCACCGAGAGCAGGGCCTAAATTATTCAAACACGCTGCAGTTGCACTGAACGCCGTAATATCGTCTAACCCTAAAGCCAGTAACGATAACATGGCAATCAAAAATACCAGCGCATACGCAGAGAAGAAGCCCCAGACCGCATCAATGACCCGATTGGGTAATACTGAATCACCCATTTTAATGGTAAAAATCGCTCGTGGATGTACAAGACGCTTCATCTCACGAGAACCTTGTAATACCAATAAAATCACTCGAATGACTTTAATTCCACCAGCGGTTGAACCTCCGCAACCACCAATAAAGCTCGAAAACAACAACAGCATAGGTAAAAACAAAGGCCAGCTATGGAAGCTTTCAGTAGCAAATCCCGCTGTCGTAGAAATGGATACCGCTTGAAATAAAGAATGATCTAAGGTGTCTTCTGCAGAGCCATAAATCCCTGAGTGATAGAGGATGATAAAACAGATAGCCGTTAGGATAACCTGTACAGCTAACAACACCTTAAATTCAGCGTCTCTGACATAGACTTTTAAATTAAAACCTCGATTAGAAAATGCCGCAAAATGAAGACTAAAGTTAATTGCTGATATCAGCAAAAATATCACGGTAATCATATTAATCGCAGGATTATCAAAATAGCCCATGCTAGCGTCATGAGTTGAAAACCCGCCAATAGCAATGGTAGAAAAAGAATGACAAATGGCATCAAATACCGTCATACCCGCCATCCAAAACGCACCTGCACATGACAGCGTTAAGAATAAATAGATAAACCACAACACTTTGGCTGTCTCTGCAATTCTGGGGGTCATCTTACTGTCTTTTACCGGACCTGGAATTTCTGCCCGATATAACTGCATGCCACCGATCCCGAGTACGGGAAGAATGGCGACCGCAAGCACAATGATCCCCATACCACCAAGCCATTGTAATAAATGCCGATAAAATAAAATCGCTTTGGGTAAATGGTCAAGACCGGTTATGACCGTTGCCCCTGTCGTGGTCAGTGCTGAAAATGATTCAAAAAAGCTATCAGTCCAGCTTAAATTTGGGGTATCTGCAAAGATAAACGGCAGTGCACCAATAGAGCCCAGTACGGTCCAAAATAACACCACGATTAAGAAGCCTTCTCGGGTTCTTAATTCTGCTTTTTTGTCTCGGTTGGGATACCAAAGAGTGAAACCAAGAAGTAAACTCACGATAAATGCTTGTATAAACGCAATACCTTCACCGTCTTTATAGATCACAGCAACAAGAGCTGGCGGCAACATGGTCATCGAAAACAACCCCATCAACAGGCCTGTTATTCTTATAATTGTTCGATATTGCATAAGCGCTGGTTTGCATTCCTTTGAGTGAGGTTTTCATTTTGTTACTGATGTAACAAAAACTTAAAGCCGTTCATTATATCAACACTCGCTAGAGAGTTATCATTCAGCGGAAAATAAAAGTTTTAAAGCAAGAGATAAGATTAAAGGACTATTGGGCATAATACAAAATCTCACTGCGCAACGATAAAAGCTTTTAGACACAACTTATAAGGTTTGTAGTCCTTAATGATGATCTTTCTATTGAGCATTGATATCAATTATTTCACAAATTGGAGTAGAAGTTGACCTTGAGTTAAGGTTGAAATCGATTGGATCAATTCAGCCTTTTTCGAGATAGGCACGGCAATCGACAGTTCGACTTGTGCAGCAAAGGTTTTATTTTCAATTAAGCAATCATATTTGGACAGTAAATATTCTAAATCAGGAAGTTGCTGATAATCACATACCAAACTGGTGCTATCTCTCAGTTGTTTTATTCTGATACTCAGTTGCGGTAATGCGCGCTTTATTCCTGCAGTATAAGCACGAACCAAACCGCCGACACCTAGCTTAGTGCCACCAAAATAACGAATAACCACCACACCAATTTCACCAAGGCTTGAACCATGCAACACCGATAGCATTGGTCGTCCTGCACTGCCGGATGGCTCACCATCATCGGTTGAGCCACATTTGAATAAGTTTCCTGGTTCTGCTGCTACATAGGCCCAGCAATAATGCCGAGCATCAGGATACTCCACCTTTAAGTTTGTAAGTGCTAACTTCAAATCTTTTTCTGATGAACAAGGAAAAAGAACCGTAATAAAACGGCTCTTTTTTATTTCTTCTTCAATCGTAAAAGTCTCAGCAATTACATCGAAACTGTCGCCATTCATGTCAATTAATTTAACCCGAAGTCACGCGTGATATTTTCACTGCCATCAGCAGTAATGATCACATTATCTTCGATACGGATACCACCAAATGGGCGATACTCTGCGACCGTATCCCAATTGATTTGTTGGTTTCTCTTATCTTGCTTAAGGCCATCTAGCAATGAATCAATGATGTATAACCCAGGTTCAATGGTCAGTACTTGGCGCTCAGATAAAGTTCGGGTGCAGCGTAAAAATGGATGTGAGGCAGGTGACGCAATATGAGTGCCTTTTTCATCATGGCTAAAGCCTGCAACATCATGCACTTGTAAACCAAGCATATGCCCTAATCCATGCGGGAAGAACACACCTGTAATGCCTTGCTCAACTAAGCTTTCAACGCTACCAGTCGCCAACCCGAACTCAATTAAGATTTGTGCGATCTTATTATGCGTTTCTATGTGTAAATCAACGTAACTGACACCCGGTTTCATCATCGCAATGATCTCGATCTGTAGCTTATCCACCGCTTGAATTAGATCATTGAATCGATTCTGCTCTGCACTATAAGTACGGGTAATATCTGAAGCATAGCCCCCACAACTCGCACCCGCATCGATCAAGAATGAGCGGTATTGGTCTGGTTTTTCAGAGTCTAAAACCATGTAATGCAATATGGCAGCATTCTCATTGAGCGCAATAATCGTGTTATATGGAATTTGATTTTCATTTTGGCCAACAGCCTTTAAATAAGCCCGTTGAATATCAATTTCGCTGCCTTTTGCTAAAAAAGTATCTCTCGCCGCACAATGACCGATCACCGCAATGCGATTCGCTTCTCGTAAACAAGCAAGCTCATAATCGGTTTTGAATGAACGATGAAAATGTAAATACTGTAATACACTGTCCGGATTACGCTGCTCCATCCCCAATACTTGAGCTACGTCAAGGTGCTCACCGATGTATGCCCAATGTGCTACGTTGTTTGGCAATAATTCGGCAACTTTATCCGCTTGAGTTAGAAACTTGATATCAAAATGCTCTGTCCAGAACGTTTGAGGTAAGTCTTCAACTTTATGCCAAAAATCAACAGGCCGGTAATATATGAGCACAGGCTTATCAGTGCCATTTGCCACAACCCAACAATTTGGGTTGTCGATTAATGGTAACCAAGCTTTAAAGTGTGGATTTACCTTGAATGGGTAGTCCATATCGTCTAAAAACTGGCGATGTGGCTTGCCAGAATGAATGATAAGCCCTGATAAGTTTTCACGTTCGCAAATAGTGGTAATTCTTTGATTCAGAACTTGAATATGATTTGAATAGTGATTAGCAAGGCTCATTTTTTCTATTAATAAGTGGATGTTGGAAGGATATTATCACAAACAGCCTCTCAGCGAGTATAGCTCACTGAGTTGTCACCAAAAACTTACCCTCTCAGGGACGTCGCCGGAAGAGGAAGTGGTGTTTTTTCGATATCAATATCCAGACATACCACTTTGTTGCTCTGTATAAGTAAAGATGCACAAAAACAATACTTCTTACAATATTGCATTTCAGACGATATCCCGATTAGCTTTGGTCCATTGTTATCACCATTAGCTTCTATGCGAACTTGAACCAATAGATCACCAGTTGGCAATTTAGTTACATTAGTGTTTTGGGTTGAATTTGATTCAGTTCCAATTCCTCCCATATAACTATGCACATTTAGCCCCATGTCCCAGTCGGCCTTTCTCGTAATCAAAGTTTGACCAGCAAAATATGCCAACATCTCTGTTTTATATTGTTCTCCGCTAGCCAATTGTTTTGTAAAATACTCTACTTTCACATCTTGTGGCACGTTATCTTTACATGTTACTTCTCTTGACTGCCCCTGAGAATAACAATGATAATTAAGTGCTGCACAATCTCTTTTTAAAATATCTTCATAGCGCTTTGTTGGCTGTTTACCATCTAGGTTTTTAAAGTCTGTAATACCAGTAGTTTTACCTTCCTCTTGAATCTGAGCCTGGGCTCCTTCTCTTTCAGACTTAATTATTTGCTCACACTTTTGTTGATCATCGTCATTCAGTGGTAGTTTCCACTCTAGGCTTATTGCATCAATTGAAAAAGTCGCAAAGCGATTACCTTCAACTGTAACCTGACACTCTTTTGCAGCTTCCGGAGTTAAGCTTTGCATTACTTTATCAAAACTTCGTACTTTATTCTGATTATCAACCTGTTGCGGCGTTCCCTCTATAAGGACATCAATATACTGATTGGCAAGCGCTTGACGGACTTCCCTATCGTTCTGCAATTCCGGCTTTACGTTTCTATCCAACCATTCAATAGCCTGTGATAATTGAGAAGGAGTATAAGAAGCAGTGACCTCTTCAAACCCTACACTTCCAAATAATAAACTTCTAATATCAGGATCTTGAGGTTTGAACGAAAGCTGAAATTCATTGGTTTCAGGATTAAAATCTGTTTGTAACCACGCTTTGTATTCTGCACCAGCATTTTGTTTCAAATACTGGAATGATTGCACAAGAGATTCATGGTCTACTTGTTCTCCTCTGGCTGAATGAACTAATGTCCACATCGCTGTTTTAGCGCGAACTCTATCTGTTCTGAATACCGTATCGAGCAGGCGATCTAAAAGCCCTGTAGCTTTTTCTGCACTTTCTGTATCGGCAAGTTTTCTTACTTGAGAGGCGGACAATGAACTTAGCCAACTCTGCCCTATTTGCATCACCTGCGACATAATGCCTCCGAATAAACTGTACCCTCATAATTAATTAAATAATCTCGCTAATTGTAGATACATTCAATAGGTTTCAAGGTTAATCTTTGTTCACCTCTGTTTAAGCTAACAGCACTTAATTTAAACAACCGTTTAAATTAATGGTTGTATTTTATTCGAATTCCTCGCAAACTGACTGTTTTATGGTGCCGTAGTTATGCATTAGCACATAAGGTCTACAATTATACAAACCGCCATTACCCCCACAGCTGACTTTTGAAAAAAGGAAACGAATAATGATTTATCAAAGTCCTGTCATTCAAGTCGAAATGCTTGATGATCAGATTGCTAATCTCTGTTTTAACTCCCAAGGCTCAGTAAACAAGTTTGATCAACAAACACTGATGTCATTAAGTGAGGCATTAGATGCAACCGTAGCTGCAAAACCCAAAGGGTTATTGGTTACATCAGCAAAAAGTGTATTTATTGTTGGTGCTGATATTACTGAATTTTTAAGATTATTTAGTGAGCCAGAAGACACTTTACTTGAATGGATTGCCAAAACAAATTTAGTCTTTAACCAACTCGAAGACGTACCATTTCCAACGGTCACTGCAGTCAACGGTTATGCACTGGGTGGGGGTTGTGAAGCCATTCTAGCTACCGATTTACGGGTGGCTGACACCCATGCTCGTATCGGCTTACCCGAAACTAAGTTAGGGTTAATCCCTGGTTTTGGTGGTACCGTTCGTCTACCTAGAGTCATTGGTGCGGATAACGCTTTAGAATGGATAACCACAGGCAAAGAACAAGGCCCCGATGCAGCCATGAAAGTCGGTGCCATTGATGCCGTTGTTGCACCTGAGCAACTCGAACAGGCGGCTTTGACGATGTTAAAGCAGGCCATTGACGGTAAGCTTAACTGGCAACAACGACGTAAGCAAAAGCAAGTAGCAATGCCGCTGCCAAAAATGGAATCGTTAATGGCCTTTACCACAGCTAAAGCCATGGTGTTCCAAGTTGCTGGTAAACATTATCCAGCACCAATGGCGGCCGTTAATGTCATAGAGCAAGCGCATTTATTGAACCGTGATGAAGCTGTTGCTGTTGAAAATAAAGCTTTCGTAAAACTGGCTAAAACCGAAGCAGCCACTGCGCTTATCGGCATTTTCATGAACGACCAATTGGTCAAAGGTAAAGGTAAAAAATTGGCTAAACAAGCCAATGCCATTAACCACGCAGCGGTACTTGGTGCAGGGATTATGGGGGGCGGGATTGCCTACCAAAGTGCCAGTAAAGGCACACCGATTGTTATGAAGGACATTGCTTCTTCGTCACTCGAGCTTGGTCTCAATGAAGCCTCTAAACTGTTAAATAGCCAAATTAAACGTGGACGTTCCACACCAGATAAAATGGCTAAAGTGCTTAACAATATTACGCCGACTCTTGATTACACACCAATATCACATGCTGATATTATTGTTGAAGCCGTAGTAGAAAATCCTAAGGTCAAAGCAACCGTATTAAAAGAAGTTGAAGCGCATACCAGTGATGACACTATTATTGCTTCAAACACATCAACCATCTCGATTGACTCATTAGCCAGTCATTTATCTCACCCTGAACGTTTTTGTGGCATGCACTTTTTTAATCCTGTGCACCGCATGCCATTAGTTGAAGTAATTCGTGGGCAGAAGTCCTCTGAGCAAACCATTTCATCGGTTGTAGCCTATGCTCTTAAAATGGGGAAAACCCCTATTGTTGTCAACGATTGTCCTGGTTTTTTTGTAAACCGAGTTCTATTCCCTTACTTTGCTGGTTTCAATCAGCTATTACTTGATGGTGCTGATTTTCATGTTGTCGACAAAGTGATGGAAAAACAATTTGGTTGGCCGATGGGTCCAGCCTACTTACTTGATGTTGTCGGTTTAGATACTGGCTACCATGCTCAAGCGCTGATGGCGGAGGGTTTCCCTGAACGAATGGGACTCCCAGAAAAAGACGCCATAAAATTGATGTTGGACAATGAACGCTGGGGACAAAAGAACAATAAAGGGTTCTACCAATATGCTCCGGATAAACGAGGTAAACCTAAAAAAGCAGTCGATGTGCATGCTAATGAGTTACTCGCAACCATCTGCAAGGCGACTCAAGAATTCACTGCTGATGACATTATCGCTCGTTGCATGATTCCAATGGTGATTGAAACCGTTCGTTGCCTTGAAGAACATATTGTTGCGTCAGCTGCTGAAGCAGACATGGCTTTGGTATATGGCTTAGGCTTCCCGCCATTCAGAGGGGGAGTGTTCCGTTACCTCGATACAATGGGCGTCGCTAAGTTTGTTGAACTTGCTGATTCGTTTGCGCACTTAGGCCCACTTTATCAAGTGACTGACAATATGCGTAAACTGGCTGCCGACAATGGCCGCTACTACTCAGCCTAACGACAAAGGACTAATATTATGAAACAAGCTGTAATCATCGATTGTATTCGTACTCCCATGGGTCGTTCTAAAGGCGGAGTATTCAGAAATGTTCGTTCGGAAACCCTGTCAGCCTTATTAATGAAAGGTCTTATGGAGCGCAACCCACAAGTAAAACCAGACATGGTAGAAGATGTTATTTGGGGTTGTGTTAAGCAAACATTAGAGCAAGACTTTAATATCGCCCGTAACGCAGCATTGCTTGCTGGTTTCCCAAAAACCGTGCCGGGTGTAACGCTTAACCGCCTTTGTGGTTCTTCTATGGAAGCAATTCACCAGGCTACTCGTTCTATTATGACCGGGATGGGCGATATTTTTATTGTTGGTGGCGTTGAGCATATGGGTCATGTCCCAATGATGCACGGTGTCGACTTCCATCCAGGCTTAGGACATACCGTAGCAAAAGCTTCAGGCATGATGGGATTAACGGCTGAAATGCTCGGACGCATGCATGGTGTTACGCGTCTGCAACAAGATGAATTTGCACTTCGATCACATCAACGCGCACAGGCTGCAACAGACGAAGGTCGCTTTGATAATGAGATTTATCCAATTGAAGGCCATGATGCTGATGGTGCCCTCATTAAAGTGACTCATGATGAAGTAATACGCAGCGATGCTTCATTAGAAGCGCTTGCCTCTTTGCGTCCCGCTTTTGACCCAGCAAACGGTACCGTAACCGCTGGTAGCTCTTCCGCAATGTCTGACGGTGCATCTGCCATGTTGATAATGGAAGAAGAAAAAGCCAAAGAACTCGGGCTTACCATTCGAGCTCGAATCAAATCGATGGCTGTTGCCGGTTGTGATCCTGCAATTATGGGTTATGGACCTGTACCTGCTACCCAAAAAGCGTTAGCACGCGCAGAGTTAACCATGGATGACATTGATGTCGTTGAACTCAATGAAGCTTTTGCAGCCCAATCTTTGCCGTGTGTGAAAGATTTAGGTTTATCAGATATCGTTGATGAAAAGGTCAACCTTAACGGCGGTGCAATCGCTTTAGGTCATCCACTGGGTTGTTCAGGTTCTCGTATCTCCACCACCTTGATCAACATTATGGAAGAAAAAGACGCTAAATATGGTTTAGCGACTATGTGCATTGGCCTAGGCCAAGGTATTGCAACCATATTTGAGCGAGTTTAATTCTAAATGGGCTGCTATTTCTGTGGCCCTTCCTCAAAAAACTTTTTATCATTTTCAAAACCTTACAACTCTCAGTATCTGCCATTAAATTAGTTTAATTAAAACATAAGGTTGAGATAATCTATTCGAAGCTGTTAATCGCTATAGTTAATATAAACAATACTGAATAATTATTAATTATGTCTAGCAAAAGCATTCGAATAGATGGGTCACATCGTTCTCCAACTCACGCTTCTGATCCTGTTCCCCAAGGGTTAGATGAACAATCTTGTGTCTTAAATAGTGATGAAACTATCAAGAAATCACGTACTGCTACACAATTATCACACACTCATCAAAAAGAGTCCGATGCTACACAATTATCACCCACTCATCAAAAAGAGTCCGATAGTCGTACTAAAGTAAATGCTTGGTATGGCTCACAAAGTTCAGCATCTCTCAAAGAATGTTTTATTGCTTTAAAGATACAAGCAGAAATGTTTTCCAGCTCCGAAGACATAACAGAGCACTTCGATAAAATTATTGAAAGTGACAGCATTGATGAGCTAGAAGCCCCCATTCATAGTCTGTCTACAATCTTTAAAGGAATGCTTCAATTTAAAATAAAAAAACAGGAAGATGGTTTTCAAGTTGGCTTTTCCTTTGAAACTGCGAGCGAAACACTAGCTCACTTTGAGTTTTCACATTTAAAGTCCGGTTCCTTTCTTCCTAATGAATATCTCTCAGAATTAGTCGTTGATGATTTAAAACCCTCAAACAAGCCAGATGATTCATCAACGGGTACAGGAATCATAATTGATGGTTTTCAAGCTCAACTGAAAACTAATGCCACAAACACCCTTTCAGTACCTACAAAACACTACAGAAAATTCGATAGTCATGAATCAGAGCTCTTTAGTTTATTAAAACTTTCAAAACTCGTAGCGGATAAAGATGAATATTTTGAGTGTTTTCCCGAGTCACCATTCCAAAACCTGCTCGAAAAAGATAGAAAAGAGGCCGCTGAAAGAGCCCAATCATATAAAAGTGGCAACATGACTTTTTCGAGAACTTCAAAAGTCACTTCATTAAGAAGACAGGCTAGTGAATTAACAAATTGTTTGATTGGAAAACTACAATTATTTAAAGCAATACAAGTCTATGAACCCTGTTTAACCAACGCTGACTTCAATTATGTTCTTGAGGATAACTTTACTCACTTTGATTCAATCAACAATATTTACACTGACGATATTAGTGAGGAATTATGCATTACGACTAAATTTGAAGACGGCACTTCTTTCGATGAATCAATTAGCACCAAAGCGATTGCGAAATCATCACTTGGAATAATAGCAAGTCGACAAAATAGAATTCCTTCAGCGTCACTACCTATTAAATTACAAGAATGTGAGGGCGTCGAGCCCGCAGGCATAGGCTTACATAATTGGACAAACTCTTGTTTTATGAATGCTGCTTTTCAAATGATGGCGACAACTTTAGATCAATCAGATACACTGACGAAAGTACGTTCCCCACATACTGTTCCTAGTATTTCTTTAGAAATTTTACTCGAGAAAGCTATAGAATCTATTCCAATTAACTTTGAAGCACCTTCACTTACTTTTCAAATAGGTGAACATTTATTTTCCGTTACCACTGATTTGAGTCGCTCAGAGATCATAACAACAATTGCAATCGAGCTTTCAAAAATACCAATAGAAGAAATAAACTCTCAAGAATTTATTTATAAAGCACCTTCCGAAGACAAACCTATACATTTAGAAGTATCGAAGTGGCTAGCTTTTAATGAAGCAACATGTAATTTGATAAGTCATATCAATGATAATCAACACAAAACACAAATACCGGTGCAACTTCAGGTAAATTTTTTAGACGCTTATTACGAACTTGCAAAACACCTTTATCGTTATACGTCATTAACGTTGCTTTTCCCTCAAGCTAATCTTACAAATCTAATGTTAGATTTACCCACAGAATTAAAATATGCGACCATTGATCAACATGATCCTCAAGAATTTATCAGTGATGTATTTGACTTAATGGGAATTCTTAAACAAGAAGAACGTTTTTTGAATACCTCAGAGTATTACCATGTTGTAAACAAAGCTTCTGAGCAAAAACTGAGTAAGCATGAATGCAACACAATGAGTGCTTCTCATTTTATTTCTATAGATAACAAATCTACGTCCCCAAGTCTTGAAACCATTATTCAACAGTTTGTTACAGAAGAAGAACTATCCTATTCTGATGCAAAAATTTTAAACCCTATCAAGGCCTTAGCTGCTCGTAGTGAGTGTTTATATCTAAATGATGTTCCGTATATTAAATTACCTCAAGCATTATCAGAATTATCAGAAGAAGAACTAAATAAAGCGATATTTTCACTTCCAAAAGAACAGTTTGAAAGAACCTTGGAAGTAACTTTCGATCAATATCGAGTACGTAAACAAGTTAACTTGGTATCTAACACTCAACAAATTCCTCAAAGACTGTTGATTCAACTAAAGTTATTTGCTAGAACAGCTGATGGGGATACGATAAAACCCACCTCAACATTTACCTTAAATGATGAAGAAACCAGTGGTGATTTAGGACAACACTGTTTGGTTGAACTCATCCGTAATAAGGGGATTGTTCACGTTCCTGTACATTTAGATGGTGATGAGACGCCTACGCACATTAAGTATAGAGTTGATTCTATAGTATGCCATACAGGCTCAAGTGTGAAATCGGGTCATTACACAACATTGAAGTTCGATGCTGATGGTAACGCAACTTTTTTTAACGATGATATAGCTGTAACATATTCTGATTATCAAAAAGTAGTTGGAGATGATTCTAATATCTCACTTGATGCATTTATTGAGCAACAAGGGTTATCTGGTTATTTATTTTCACTAATTAAGGTAGATGAACAAGACGATGTTCCACGTGAAACATGATCTCACTCTGACAATTGTTTCATCAACTTGGATTTCATTTCTTCTGATAGTAAAATAAACAACTAATTCATCTAAGTAGTATAAGTAATACCTCTATGAGCGACCTTTTTGAACTAGCCAACCATCAACTCGATGCCTTAGGTTTACGTTGTCCTGAACCTGTAATGATGGTACGTAAAAAAGTTCGTCATATGGCTGATGGTGAAACTTTATTGATCATCGCAGATGATCCTGCAACGACTCGTGATATTCCCAGTTTTTGTGAGTTTATGGATCACACTTTAATCGCAAGTGAAATTGATGGTATGCCTTATCACTACTTAATCAAAAAAGGGCTGGATGTATAATCTAGCTCAATCGTCACCTTCTAATCTAAGCCTCTGTTAAATTCACCTTTTGAAACAGTTCCCCCCTTTCTTGTTAACGGCATTTATGCGATAAATATCACACTATATGTTGCGCACATTTTAAACCTGATTTTAGGTTAATAACTCATACCATTCACGCTAATTAACTATGTTGGTTAGAGTGCAATTGTGAAGTCGGTGCAAGGTGCGATGACGAATCATAGCCAAAGCTATGGGGAGGAGTTGCAACGAAGTAATGGCAAAACAAGTGCACTACGTATCTCATCGTTAATTGGTACGAATGGTATAAAAATAATGAGAATAGGAATTCCTAATGAAATCCAAATTGAGTCCCATTTATGCGGCTATCGCATTAAGCTTGAGCATCAATGTTGTCCATGCCAAAGATGACGACAAAAAGTGGTCTGTCAATGAACCCGCTAATCAACCACTACAAACCGTAGACATTAATGTGAATCAAGGCACGTGGATGAATGTTTCCTTAAGCCCTGATGGTAAACACATCGTCTTTGATTTATTGGGTGATATTTATCAAATGCCTGTAGAGGGCGGCGAAGCCAAACCATTAGCTGAAGGTATTGCGTGGCAAATGCAACCTGTGTATAGCCCTGATGGTAAATACATTGCCTTTACCTCAGATCAAGATGGCGGTGATAACATTTGGGTTATGGATGCTGATGGCAGCAACCCACGCCCAGTGACAGATGAAACGTTTCGCCTACTCAACAGCCCTGCATGGAGTCCTGATTCGCAATATATAGTGGCACGTAAACATTTCACAGGTAGTCGTTCATTAGGTGCGGGTGAAGTTTGGCTATATCACGTTGCAGGTGGTAAAGGCGTAAAATTAACTAAACGTCCGAACGAACAAAAAGATCTCGGTGAGCCTGCCTATTCACCAGACGGTCGGTATGTGTATTTCAGCCAAGATGCAACGCCAGGAAAAACCTTCCACTATTCAAAAGATTCAGTGAAAGGTATTTACAAAATTAAACGCTATGACACTCAAACCGGTGACATCGAAGTCATGATCTCAGGCACTGGTGGTGCAATTCGTCCAACACCAAGTCCTGATGGTAACAAACTGGCTTACATCAAACGTGATGGTTTCAAGTCCTCATTATATGTCTTAGATTTAAAGTCTGGTGAGAAAACCAAAGTGTATGGCAAGCTTGACCGCGACATGCAAGAAACGTGGGCGATTCATGGTGTTTACCCAACCATGGCATGGACACCAGACAGTGAAGACATCGTTTTTTGGGCAGGCGGTAAAATTAATCGCTTAAACGTTGAAGATAAGCAAGTTGCCAACATTCCTTTCAGTGTCAAAACACAACGTCAAATTCAACCTGCTGTTAAGTTTCAGCAAAACTTAGATAAAGATAAGTTCGACGTAAAAATGCTGCGTATGGCACAAGTGTCACCGAACGGTAAAAAGGTCGTGTTTGAAGCACTCGGTAAGCTCTACGTGAAAGATTTGAAATCAGGCAAGCAAAAGCGTCTAACTCGCCTGAATGACAACTACTCTGAACTGTTCCCGCAATGGTCACGTGATGGTAAGCGTATTGTATTCACCACTTGGAATGATGACAAACAAGGCCGCGTACGTATCATTTCAGCGCAAGGCGGCAAACCAAAAGTATTGACCAATGAACCGGGTAAATACGTCGAACCCACTTTTTCACCGAATGGTAAAACCGTCGTTTATCGTAAAGCGCGCGGTGGTTACATCACACCAAAAACATGGTCGCAAGAACCCGGATTATATAAAGTCGACATAAAAGGTAAGAAAACTCTAAAAATCACAGCAAGTGGTTATCAACCACAATTTGGTGCAAACGGTGACCGAGTCTATTTTATGGATTTTGGTAAGACACCAGAGCTAGCATCCATAAGTTTAGATGGCCATGACAAGCGCACCCACTACACCAGTGAGCATGCAACGGAATTCCGCGTATCACCAGACGGCAACAACCTCGCCTTTGCTGAACGCTTCAAAGTGTTCGTGACGCCATTTGCTAAAAATGGTGAAACCGTCCGCATCAGCCCAAGTGCTTCAAATTTACCTGTTACCAAATTAAGTACACGTGCGGGTGAAAGCATCAGTTGGAATGCAAAAGGCAATGAACTTTATTGGACACTCGGTCCTGAACTGTATCAAGCGAAAGTTGATACTGATTACCAAGACGTTGAGGATTCAAAACCTACTATAACGGATATTGGTTTTACTAAGAAAGCAGATGTTCCACGTGGAACCGTTGCTTTTGTGGGTGGCCAAGTCATTACTATGGACGGTGACAAAGTCATTAAAAATGGTGTTGTTATCGTTAAAGATAATCATATTGTAGCGGTTGGCGATGCGAGTACTCACATACCTAGCAAAGCGGAAATTATCGATATCAAAGGCAAGTCAATCATGCCGGGAATTTTTGATGCCCATGCTCACGGTAGCCAAGGTGAAGATGAAATTATTCCACAACAAAACTGGAACTTGTACGCAGGTCTTGCACTGGGTGTCACCAGTATTCACGACCCATCAAATGATACCACTGAAATTTTCGCCGCCAGTGAGCAACAAAAAGCCGGCAAAATTGTTGGCCCACGTATTTTCTCTACGGGTACCATTCTATATGGTGCGAATGCTCCGGGTTACACCTCGCACGTTGACTCACTCGAAGATGCTAAGTTCCACTTAGAACGTTTAAAGAAAGTGGGTGCGTTCTCAGTTAAGAGTTATAACCAGCCTCGTCGTAATCAACGTCAACAAGTCATTGCTGCGGCACGTGAATTGGAAATGATGGTGGTACCTGAAGGTGGTTCGCTACTGCAACATAACCTTTCAATGGTCGTTGATGGACATACAACCCTAGAACATTCACTGCCTGTGGCATCCATCTACAATGATGTTAAACAATTCTGGAAAGCATCTAAGACTGCCTATACACCTACGTTAGTGGTTGCTTACGGTGGTATTTCTGGTGAGCATTATTGGTATGATAAGACTAACGTTTGGGAACACCCTCGCCTGTCTCAATACGTACCAAGCGAGATTTTAAACCCAAGATCTATGCGTCGTACTAAAGCGCCCGATGCCCACTACAACCATTTCAATGTGGCAAAAGTCGCAAAAGAACTAACTGATGAAGGCATTGTTGCCAATATCGGTGCTCATGGTCAACGTGAAGGTTTAGGCGCTCACTGGGAAATGTGGATGTTCGCACAAGGCGGCATGACCAACCTTGAAGCACTCAAGACTGCAACGATTAATCCAGCGAAAACCTTCGCTATGGATCATCAAATCGGCAGCATCGAAGCAGGCAAACTGGCTGACTTAATCGTGATTGACGGTAACCCGCTTGAAGATATTCGAGTAACCGATAAAATCACTCACACCATGGTTAACGGTAAACTGTTTGATGCAGAAACCATGAACCAGTTAAATGGTGATAAGACTAAGCGTAAGCCGTTTTACTTTGAGATGTAATGTTTGAAGTTTGAAGGTTTGAAATTGAAAGGATGTTTCACGTGAAACATCCTTTTTTATGACTTGAAATTTTTTATGTTGTTACAATACGAAAAATGGTAACAATCACGAGAAATAAATGGACATTAATAAAACTAGGATTAGTAACTTACCTAGAGAAGACCTTGAAAACATATGGAAATGGTTATCACCAGAGGAACTAGATGAGTTAATTTTTAGTAGTAATAAAAATGAGCTTTCAACCTTATTCGGTCATTTAACAGAAAGAGGTATTGTTGAAGTAGTTCAAAATTTAAGTTCTCAAGCATTATAACTAAAATATTAAATAGCCTTCCTCAAAGAGCCATCAATAAGATTTTCATGTTTGCAAATACCAAACTAACATCGAAAATTATTGGTAGCGTCGATCAATCTCTAATTATCAGATTATTAAAAAGTTCTAACCCTGAACTTAGAGATCGAATACTAAAAACACTTCCAAATGAGCAGAGAAGAATGATGCTTGAAATTTCAGAGGAAGGATCTGAAATTGAAAGTGAATCAAAATTTTACCTATCTGAGGAATTTGAGAACTCCATAGAAAAACAAACACTAGCAAGAATAAAAGAACTTGAGAATAGAGAACGCTTAATTGAACGAAGGCAACGAGCAAGAGAGGAGCAATATTCTCAAGAGTTAGAGCATTTAAGACATGAGGTTGCAGAAGCCGAGAAAGAAATCTATCAAGCAAAAAATAAATATAAAAATGTAGAACGTGGTCTTGTTAAAAAAGAACAATAACTTAAAGACAATATACGAATCTTAGAAGAAGAACATCAAAAACAAATTCAAGAAAATATAGAAAAGAAAGTTCCAGAGTTTGTAGAAAATGCAGTTACAACTTTAGAAGAGAAAGAAGAGGCGTTTTCGACTAAGGCAGAGGAATGGAACAAAAAAGGAAGTATTTCATTAGTATTAGCAATTGTTTCTGCGTTAGGGGCACTAATCTATGGTGCTTTTGAGTTTAACTCAGCAGCTAAAGAGAATATAGATTGGTTCTTCTTTTCCTTTTTACTGTTAAAAGGGCTAATTGTGGTTTCCCTATTTGGAGCATTTGCAAAGCACTCATATAACATTGGAAACGCTTATATACATGAGTCACTAAAAAGAAGTGATAGAATGCATGCAATTAGCTTTGGTAAATTTTATCTCGAAGTCTACGGAAATGATGTAAACCAGAAAGATATGAAAGAAATCTTTGAAAACTGGAATATGAATAGTGATAGTGCATTTACAAAAATACATCAACCAAACTTCGAACCAAAAACCGTTGAACAAGTTACTCAAATGATAAATGCAGTTTCTAATGCAACTAAAAATATTAAAACTGATTCAGAAAAAAGGAATTCAAACTAATTACTTTGAAGCGAGAATTGATTCCCCTTTCAAAGTAGTTATTTCACGTTGATAAATAATATCGTAAGCGCAGCATGGATGCGGCGCTAATTTTCGGGGTACAGGATGTACCATCGAAAATGTTAGGTATTCTTTACTCATAAGGGAAATAACGTTTTACTTTGTAGGGCGGCACGGAGAGATCCAAGAGAGGAGTTGCTGTTGACTCCTTTCTTGGTCGGGTGTGGGCAGAAAGCCCACGACGTTATAAACTTCGAAGAAGTTTTGCTTTAAAACCAACACTAGTTGGAATTCCCAGTCCTACAATGACAACTCACCAAATGATCATCCACCATCCCCACAGCTTGCATAAACGCATAACAAATGGTTGGGCCAACAAAATTAAACCCGAGCTTCTTAAGCGCCTTAGACATGGCTTCAGACTCTGGTGTTTGGGTTGGAATATCGTCTGGGGTCTCAATGTGATTGATTATGGGTTTCCCCCCGACAAAGCCCCAGAGAAACTCAGAAAAGTTGCCACCCTCTTGTGTGAACGTCAAATACCCTTTTGCATTACGAATGATGGAGTTCACTTTTAAACGATTACGCACAATGCCGGTATTTTGCATTAAAGCTTCCACTTTCTGCTCATCAAATTGCGCAATATCTTCAGGGATAAAATCAGCAAATGCGTCATAATAGTTCTGCTGTTTTTTTAAAATGGTGATCCAAGATAAACCAGCTTGTTGGCCATCTAAACAAAGCTTGGCAAACAGTTCTAGCGGATCATACACCGGTCGCCCCCATACTGTATCGTGATATTGCTGATATAAAGGGTCATTACTTACCCAGCCACATCGTTTTAGTTCCATATCAAATTTCCGTATAAGCGCCTACAAAAGCTAGAAAATAACCTACATAAGCCTGTAATGACAAGGTATAATCTTTTTCAATTGTCTGTAAAAATCATTGTTCAGAGTAATATCAGCGAGATAATACCAGCAAGATTAAGCTTTAGCGTCACACCTGCATAGGCTGGTGTCCAGTGTCTTTTCATTTTATATAAAAGTCGCAAGATTTTTGCCTACGCAGAAATGACAAACAAGGTTTACAGATTCCCGATTAACGTTCAACACCTGAAGTAGCAGACGGTATGACCAGCAAACACGACATAAAGACTTTCCAGGGTTTTATTTTAACTCTGCAAGAATATTGGGCGCAGCAAGGTTGCGCTGTTATCCAACCCCTCGATATGGAAGTGGGCGCCGGCACCTTCCATCCGATGACCTTTTTACGTTCCATTGGTCCAGAGCCAATGAGCAGTGCTTATGTGCAACCATCTCGCCGTCCAACTGATGGCCGTTATGGTGAAAACCCGAACCGCCTGCAACATTATTATCAATTCCAAGTGGTTCTAAAGCCATCACCAGATAATATCCAAGAACTGTATTTAGGTTCATTAAAAGCCTTAGGTGTTGACCCAGAAGTGCATGATATTCGCTTTGTTGAAGACAACTGGGAATCGCCAACATTGGGTGCTTGGGGCCTAGGTTGGGAGATCTGGATGAACGGTATGGAAGTGAGTCAGTTCACTTATTTCCAACAAGTCGGTGGCCTAGAATGCAAGCCAGTCACGGGGGAAATCACTTACGGACTAGAACGTCTAGCCATGTATATACAAGGTGTAGATAGCGTCTATGATCTGGTTTGGACTGACGGTCCTATGGGAAAAATCACTTACGGTGATGTGTTCCATCAGAATGAAGTTGAACAATCTGAGTATAACTTTGATCACGCTGATGTGGACTTCTTATTTGAAACGTTCGATAAATGTGAGGCCATGTGTCAGAAGTTATTGAGCCTTGAAAAACCATTACCATTGCCAGCTTATGAGCAAGTGATGAAAGCCTCTCATGCATTTAATTTATTAGATGCCCGCCATGCAATTTCTGTTACCGAAAGGCAACGTTATATTTTACGCGTTCGTGCCATGTCTAAAGGTGTGGCCGAAGCTTATTATGCCGCACGAGAAGCATTAGGCTTCCCAATGTGTGAAACGGTTAATGCCGCATCCAATAACAATACTGATAAGTAAGGAGAATTACACATGACAACTGAAAACTTACTTATTGAAATTGGTACTGAAGAATTGCCACCAAAAGCACTGCGAACATTAGCGGAATCGTTTTTAGCGAATGTAACGGATGCATTGACCAAAGCTGAACTGCCTTTTGCGCAGGCAAAATGGTACGCCGCACCTCGTCGTTTAGCATTAAGCATTCAAGATGTCGCAACAGCACAACAAGATAAAATTGTTGAAAAACGTGGCCCTGCCATTGCTGGTGCATTTGATGCTGACGGTAATCCAACCAAAGCGGCATTGGGTTGGGCTCGTGGTAACGGTATTGATGTTAATGACGCAGAGCGTTTAAAAACCGATAAAGGCGAATGGCTATTACACAAAGCGAAAGTTGAAGGTAAAGCCACCAGCACCTTGATTGCTGACATAACCCAAAAGGCACTCGACAAATTACCTATTCCAAAACCAATGCGTTGGGGCAGTAACACGACTCAGTTTATCCGTCCTGTGCATACCGTTACCATGTTGTTAGGCAGTGAGTTGATTGAAGGTACGGTATTAGGCATTCAGTCTGCACGAATTATTCGTGGCCACCGCTTTATGGGACAAAGCGAGTTTGAATTACAACATGCCGACGATTATCTGGCTCAGCTTGAGAATGACGGCAAAGTAATGGCTGACTTTGAACGTCGTAAAGCCATCATTAAAAGCGACGCTGAAAAAGCGGCCGCAGAATTAAACGGTATCGCAGACTTAAAAGATGAACTGCTTGAAGAAGTGGCTTCATTGGTTGAATGGCCAGTGGTGCTAACAGCTAAGTTTGAAAATGATTTTTTAAACGTACCATCAGAAGCGTTGGTTTACACCATGAAAGGCGATCAAAAATACTTCCCAGTATTTGATCAACAAGGTGAGCTGTTACCAAACTTCATCTTTGTGACTAACATTGAGTCTAAAGATCCACAGCAAATCATTTCTGGTAACGAAAAAGTGATCCGCCCTCGCCTTGCTGATGCGGAATTCTTCTTTAATACCGATAAGAAGAAAACCTTAGAAGCGCGCTTGGAAAGTTTACAAAGTGTGGTATTTCAAAAGCAACTGGGTAGCTTAAAAGACCGAGCTAATCGCATTAGCGATATGGCCGCTTACATTGCTGAAAGTTTAAACGCTGACGCAAAAGATGCGGCGCGTGCAGGTTTACTTTCAAAAGCAGATTTGATGACCGAAATGGTCATGGAATTTACCGACACTCAAGGCACCATGGGCATGCATTATGCGCGTCTTGATGGTGAAACAGAAAATGTAGCCGTTGCGATTTCTGAACAATATTTACCTAAGTTCTCTGGCGATCGAGTACCAGAATCTCATGTATCATGCGCTGTAGCACTGGCTGAAAAGTTCGATACTTTGGTGGGTATTTTTGGTATTGGCCAAGCACCAAAAGGCGCAGCTGATCCATTTGCACTTCGTCGTGCCGCCATTGGTATTTTACGTATTATCGTTGAAAATAAGCTGCCGCTAGATTTGGTTGATTTGATTGCTAAAGCACAGCAATTGCATGGTGCTAGTGTCAGTAATGACAACACCACTGACGATGTATTGCAGTTCTTAATGGGTCGATTCCGCAGCTGGTATCTAGATAAAGGTGTTGCCGTTGATACGATTCTTGCCGTATTAGCACGTAACCCTACTCGCCCAGCTGATTTTGATGACCGAATTACTGCGGTTACCGAATTTAGAAACCGTGAAGAAGCCGCAGCACTCGCCGCAGCGAATAAGCGTGTGTCGAATATTCTCGCTAAAGTTGAATGTGAAGTAAGTAATGACATCAGCCATGCTTTGCTACAACAAGATGCAGAAAAAGCGTTAGCTGAGCAACTGCTTGCACTTGAACCGCAATTGGCACCATTTTTTGCCACAGGTGATTATGCGCAAGCACTGAACTTATTGGCAGGTTTACGCAATACTGTTGATCAGTTCTTTGAAGATGTGATGGTGATGGCCGACGATGATGCACTTAAAGCGAACCGTTTGGCTTTGCTCAACCGCCTTCGCCAGCAATTCTTGCATGTCGCCGATATTTCACTGCTTCAGTAAATCAATTTTTCCATTATTTAAGAGGGCTTTTAATAAGCCCTTTTTTATTGTCAAAGATTAAGTTTTTTTAATCTACATCTACCTATATTCACATCGTGTTATTTTAAAAGTCATTAATAAATAATCTGGTAGTAATTATGCCCATTAATGATCTAATCATTTCAAGTAGATGTTGTTCTTTAGTTAATTTTGGCTATACCAGATCAGAACTCGAAAAGCTCAATAACAAAACAACATCGGCTCAAGAATTACAACGCCAAACTAATGTATTTAGACGCATGCGTAATTGGTTTTTCAGAGTGGATAAAGCCGATGCCACCAAAGCTTATTACGGCATGGTTCATTCTAAAACGGCACAAGAAGCTTATTATTATTTTGCTCGGTTTAGAGCTTGCTTGGGTGATGGATATAAAAATAGAGTTTTTTGCGAAAAAAATGAACAACAGTATGATTTTAAAGTTTTTTTAGAAGGGGCAGAACCATTATCTATTAAAGAACACATATCATGGGCAAGCGGATATACATTGAGTAACTCACAACCAAACCAAGCAGATGAACAACGCCCTTTATTGAATGATGACTTACCCTTAGTTACTCATGTAACCAATGCAACATTTAGAAGTCCATTAGCTGAAATAGACATGTCTTGGCATTGGCTGCGATTTATGACAACTCCCGAGCACCCTGTTCCAGGTTCAGCCATTACACTTAATAAATTTTCACAAATGAATTTCATTGAGCTCGAGAATGATCATAACTTTATTCAGGTGTTATTTCCTAACCCAAAGCCAAGCCCTATTAACCGTAAAGCACCTTTATATACTGAGTTAATGCAGGAAGCTATTCATGTAGATGCTACAATTCAGACTGAAATAAGAAAAAACGTGGATATAATGTTAAAATTTTATGGTCTTGTACGAAATGGAAATGACATCCACATGGATACAAGCAACGCTCAACAAGCAAAAAGTAAGTGGCTTAAAAAAGATGATCACAACCATAAGCGCTTGAGTCGTATTCTTATCTTTTTATATAATAGTGGCTTTGGTGAATGCGCAGACTCATTGAAATTGTGTATAACAACAAATGGAAAGGGGGTGGTTAAAGAACGCAACCTTCAAATTTGGAATGGGTTAGTCCGTAAGAATGATGTGATGCCATTAGTATTCACTTAAGCAGGTTTTTATTACATGCTAAACAAAACCAATCACTATCTGTAATAAAAAATAATGATTCAATGCCAAAGCTTTTCTCTATGCCTTCTTCACTTCCGTAATCTTTCATTAACTCTTCAGACATAGTGTAATTTAATTGCCATCGGCAAAAAAGGTTACCATTACTGGTTTTAATTATTTTCAACATTTCACTTTTAGAGGCATCGTTGGCCTGCCCCAAAGCTGAAAAACCACTTACTGCATCATTGATTTGGGTTAATAATCGTTGAGTGCATACTAAAAGCAATTTTTGTGTCTGCGATTCGGTATTACACAAATGAGCTATTTTCGAAAAAATATCTGTAGAAGAGTCCTCTGCTTCTGGTACATAACTCACAATTGATGCTCCATCGACCATTTGTATATTCAATCGAACGATATCTAACTTAGCTTGTTCATTTATTTCAGTTGCAGTCAAACATTGAAGTTGTTTATCCATATTACTTTTTGGAACCCATCAAACTTGGGTAACAAATTAAGAGGATAAATCTGAGGAGAAAAGCTTTATTTTTGAGATAATAAGTCGACCAAGACAACTATCAAAATAAAATGGCGATTCTAAACAAAACACC
>NZ_JAFEUN010000089.1 GCF_016900895.1 Parashewanella hymeniacidonis | reverse complement strand
ATAGCAGGTTGGGAAACGATTTGGGAAGGTTGGGATACCCTTCAATCTTATGTCGTTGGATATAGGATGGCGAAAGAAATGCTAGCTGACGGAGAAATGCACTAAGATCTGATCAAGAGACAGTCATTAAAGTGTGCCTCACCTCGATAATCTATCTCTAATCTTCTAACGATTGCACCAATACCGTGGATGTCTCTTTCGTCAATATTATTTCTTTTGAAATAGAGAATTTTGGTTTGATGTAATAACGAAGCCAGCGCAGCATGACCTAAATGGTCACCATAATTAACTTCAGAAATTCGGACTGGCAGGTCAATAGAGAAAGGTGTTGAGTCAGACATAGTAAAGCTCCAGTTGTTAATTAAAAGGGGCAACGGCTACAACTTCGATGCCAAATAACTTGAGCAATCCTTTGAATGTGGCAATCCATTACAAAAGCATTTTCTACTTTGGTTTCAAGATTTGTACTATATAGGTTGAATCGTTCTTGGTTGTCTTGGCTTAACCTTCTAAGTAGAGTAATTCCGGAATCTAGTGTCACAATACAGTTACTGCCAATAAGCTTTTCTGCTTGAGAGCTGCTTCGAACACTTCCAGCGACATAATCACCTAATTCATAGTAAGGCTGCATAGAATCATCCCTAACTAGATAAACAATTGATGAAGGGTTATTTGACTCAAAGAACATCACTTCTTTTAAAATTCTTTCATCTTCTTGCCAGCTCTCGGCTTCAGAGGCATTGATTCTAGGAGTGAGTCCCTCTCCGTAAAGTAACCATTCTACTGAGCAGTTAAGACCGAGCTTTTTAAGTGCCAGAAGTAATTTATTTGCGCCCTTATTGGTTAGATGATTTTTTCCAGACTCCCATGATTGCAAAGTGTTAGCTGAAATTCCTGTTTGTATCTCAAACCCTTTTCGGCTTAAGCCCAATTGCATTCTTACGCTCTTAATTCGTGCCGCAACAGAATTAAAACTCGATGTGGCAGAGTAAGTTGGTGCAGAATCAAGCATAAATAAAACCTAAGATTCGGATGGCAGTTTAAATAACATACTTAATTTTGAGGTTAAGATCTCATAAAAATATAAAATAAGGTTATTCAATTTAAATCTAAACCAAATATTTAAGTATTTTTTCTTAATGGTAATATCAATTTTTAATGTTGTACTCTGACGTTAGCAGGAGATACCTTTATGGACTCTAAGTTAAAGAAAGGTACGGATAGTGCTCAGAATTCAGAGCTTGGCCAATATCGATATTTTTTATCATCGATCTCCAAGCTAGCAAGCGGCGAAGTTTGTTTCACATTTACTGATAAATTAGTTGATGAAGAGTTAAAAATTAGTCTCAGCCAAATTAAAGAATACAAAGATATCTTAAATAACTGCCACCCTTTTAACGTCTTTGATATTGGTTTTATGTGCGGTATTCAATCCACATACCTTCCTGTGCTTCTGTCCTAGCTTTTCTTGCTTTAAAAAATCTGGCTTTATAGGGAGCACCTCGCTCTTTACTTCTAGTTGCTATATTTAATACCAAAATAAAATTTCCATATAAATTCATATGAGACTATTTTGAAACCATAAATGGGATAAATAATGTACTTGGAGTGTTGGTAATCTTTCAATCTCTTTAGGAGAGACACAATGAAAGTAAGTAAGGCATTGAACCGTTTTCCCAAATACGTTCATCGATATTATCGACACTGCGTTAAACATCTTGCCCTCAAGTCGCTACTGCCTACCTTCGCTTTGGTATTAATACTGACACTCGTTCCAGAACTCGCCTTTGCCAACCCTATTACCGAGGGTGTGGATTGGGTGATGGATTTGCTGACGAACGGCATAGCCCGAAGTGCGGCGGTGATTGGTATAGCGATTTTGGGATACTTAGCGTGGTTTGGTCGCATTACCGGTGAAACCTGCGGTAAATACATTGCGGGTATAGTGTTAGTGTTCGGTGGCACCACTATTGTCGATATGATCATCTCTGCGGTGAAATAGAGGTTGATGATGAATACTTTTGAAGTAAATCGACATGATCCTCTATTTGTTGCCGTCACTCGCCCTGCGATGAAATGGGGGGTCACCTTAGATGCCATTATTGTCGCTAGTGCGTTCGTAGCTGTGCTGATGATAGCCAGCAAAAATCCGTTAACTCTACTGCTTTACCTTCCCATTCACGGCGTGATGTATGTGTTGTGTCTGCGTGATCCAAGATTACTTCGGCTGATGTTGCTATGGCTAAAAACCAAAGCGAAATCGATAGCGTGGCGTCAGCTTGGCGCTGCTACGGCTTGCCCTTATCGTAATACTCGTAGCCGCAATTTCATCTTGAGGAACGGTTTATGAATAAGTCAGTTCCCAAGCATATCTGGCAGGGTGAAAACGAAGCGGCTGAGTTTATTCCCTATCAAACTCATGTTGATGAATACACCATTAAAACTCACAGTGGCGATTACCTACAAAGCATCCGTTTGCAAGGTGTCGCCCACGAATCAGTAGCACCAGAGCAGGTATTACTGTGGAAAGAACAGCTGAATTTGTTGCTGCGAAATATTGCCAGCCCTGATGTTTGTATTTGGACGCACTTGGTTCGCAGAGAGCACAAAGTTTTTCCGCAAGGCGAGTTCAAGTGTCAGTTCGATAAACAGCTTAATGACAAATATGCCGCTCAAGTTTGCCAAAGTCAGTTGATGATTAATGAGCTGTATCTAACGGTGATTTATCGTGGTAACAGTTCGGCAATGTCTGCTTGGTTTGCCAGTCCGAGAAAGCTGACTCAACAGGCTGTAATCGCAGAATTAAAGCAAGCGATTAATAAACTTAATGACGTAGTCGCAACTGTTATGGCGTCCATGCAGGCTTATCAACCTCAGCGCCTAGGTACTTATTTTGAAAACGGTATTTTCTATTTTGAATTGCTGACGTTTCTGGATTATTTAGTGAATGGTGAGTGGCAAGCCAGAGCACTACCCAAAGCCAATATTTCACATTCAATGATGAGAGCTCGTCCTTTGTATGGTGGCGACACTTTTGCATTAAAGGGTATTACGCAAACCCGTTTTGGATCTTGCTTGGGGATCTGGGAGTACCCTGAGCGGACGGAAGCGGGTTTGCTTAATGCTCTATTGTCAGCACCTTTTGAGCTGGTGCTAACGCAAAGCTTTCAGTTTCTATCTAAACCCGTATCAACAGAATTACTGCAACGCCAACAAAAACGTCTACATACCACTGGAGACTTTGCCCATTCGCAAATCGATGCCATTGATTTGGGGCTGGATGATATTACCTCTAATCGGATTGTGTATGGTGAGCATCACTTGGTGTTAACCGTACTCACTGATTCAAAAGCGCAATTAGAAAAGCATCTGTCACAGCTCAAATCTGAGTTGGCTGATATGGCCGTCATTCCCGTTCGAGAAAGTACCGCTCTTGCTGCAGCGTTCTGGTCGCAATTACCTACCAACAGTCAATATCGCCCACGTCCTGCGCCGATATCCTCTAAAAACTTTGCTGGATTTTGTAGCTTTCATAATTATCCATCAGGGCAAATGGTAGGCAATCAATGGGGCGCAGCCGTGACCATGTTCAAATCAGCTTCAGGCTCGCCTTACTACTTTAACTTTCACGAAACTAACATTCACACGAGCAACTTGCTTGAACACAGGAGGAACAATAGCAATCCAAGTCGCAATCACTCTAAGGAAACCACGCTCAAGGATGAGCACCATGCACTAGGCAATACCTTAATTATTGGTGCATCGGGTAGCGGTAAGACCGTGCTGCAAGGATTCTTAATTTCGCAAAGTAAGAAGTTTGAGCCAACCCAAATCATCTTTGATAAAGACCGTGGTTTAGAGGTTTATGTGCGAGCTTGTGATGGTTTGTACCTGCCATTACAAATGGGTAAGTCGACAGGGGTTAATCCGTTTCAGTTATCGAATACACCCGCAAACAAACTGTTTCTAACTCAACTTATCAGTAAATTATGCGGTGATAATCTCACTCACATTCAGCAGCAAGAAATCGCTAATGCAGTGAATGGTGTGATGAGCCTTGAACAGCAAGATAGACGATTAAGCCGTTGTCTGGAATTTCTCGATCCCGTTGATAATGACGGTTGCTATTCCAAACTGCAAAAATGGTGTCAGGGCGGTGAATTAGCTTGGGTATTGGATAATGAATTTGATGAGTTATACCTCGACAACCAAACTTTGCTGGCCTTTGATGTCACGGAGTTTTTAGAGACTCCTGAAATCCGTACGCCGATTGTCATGTATCTGTTTCATCGAATTGAAAGCTTGATTGATGGTCGCAGACTGCAAATCATCATGGATGAATTCTGGAAGCTACTTGCAGATGAGTACTTTGAAGATCTCGCCAATAACAAACAAAAGACCATCCGTAAGCAAAACGGGATTATGATTTACGGCACTCAATCAGCCCGTGATGTACTGAATTCACCGATTGCGCATTCATTAATCGAGCAATGCGCCACGCTCATTTTAATGCCAAACCCCAAAGCCAGACGTGAAGATTACGTCGATGGCCTGCATCTTACTGAACGTGAATTTGAGCTGATTAAAACGGAACTGCAACCCAATTCACGCCAGTTTATCGTTAAACAAGGCCAATCCAGCTCGGTTAATACGCTTGACTTGAATGGCTTTGATGAGGAGTTGGCTGTGATCTCTGGAACCACTGACAAAGTGGCGTTGATGACGAACCTAATTGAGCAAGTAGGTGATCAATCGAATGCTTGGTTGCCGCTTTATTTTGATGCTTTACGAGATAAGCGAGGTAAAGGATGATCAGGTTCCTTTCGTTCGTCACTCCTGCATGTAGTAAGCAGAAGTCCAGCGCCTTTTTCTTTTTTAAAGCTTTAAAGTCACTGGGTACCCGTTTTCACGGGTACGACGGCTTAATACTGCTTTTCGTATTTGTGTCAATTTCAGCGAAATCTTTTCCTGTCATTGATGCCGCTAACTTGCATCAAAACATCATTCAAGTGAAACACATGCTTGAGGAAATCAATACCCTCAAACAGCAGGTTCAAACGGCCAAGTCGCAGCTCAATAGTATTAATGGTGTGCGTGGAATGGCGAATAGCATTGATTCGGTTTATGACATCAGCGTCAAAGTTGATCCTAATCTGACGTTAAACAAGCAAGGCATACATAACAGCGATTGGCTCAGACTTGGTGGTGATGTCGCAGGTTTATACGATGACGTTAATCGCTATCGAGGTCGTTGGTTTGGGCAAACTCAAGTGTCATTACAGCAAACTCAAGCTCGCTATCAGCAACTCATGAGGCTGATTGAAAAGATCAATCAAGCACCACAACAAAAAGACATTGAGGATTTGCAAGCTCGGATAAATGCCGAGGGCGTAATGCTGCAAAACGAACAAGCCAAGCTGCAATTACTTAATGCCCAAGCGCAGGCCAATGATGCGTTAACGCAACAAAAAATTACCCAAATGGCGATTGAGTCTGCGGGCGAACTAAAGCCGATTGATTGGTAATGATTTTGCCGTCATGCCAAGCGAAGGCTGGCATCCAGCGCCTTTTGTTTAAAGTTTCTGAAAGACACTGGGTTCCCGTTTTCACGGGAACGACAAGAAGCATCGAGCGTAAACAGGACAAAGACAAAAAGAGGTATCTGCATGAAAACATCAACACTGATCTTACTTTCTATCGCCGCAATCACCGTGACCGCTTGCTCTAAACCTGAGCAGAAAGTCGAACAGGGACACAAGGTATCTTGGTTTCTTAAGCATAACGACATTTTAGATCAGACCTTAAAGCTCTGTAGCGATGATCCCGCTAAATATAACAAAGAACCTGATTGCATCAATGCGCTACATGCTGCTAATCAACGCTCGGCGGGTGAGCTGCATCCCATTGATTGGGGAAAGGAGTAGAATCCCCGTGCTCAGTGATAGTTCAATACTTCAGCGAGAATTAATTGTCATTAAGGCAAGGCGTTTTCTCGCAGTAATAGACATCTATTTCAAGAGGAAGCAACGCTGGATGAATGACAATTAAACTCGCACTTCGTGGATGCTTCAGCACTGATTTTTCTGTGTTGTAAAAGCTTGAATTAGCCCACTAGTTCTTCACTTTTACGCCTTGAAAAATAAACGCTGAAAC
Source organism: Parashewanella hymeniacidonis (assembly GCF_016900895.1). Lineage (GTDB taxonomy): Bacteria > Pseudomonadota > Gammaproteobacteria > Enterobacterales > Shewanellaceae > Parashewanella > Parashewanella hymeniacidonis. Next base: position 13,146 of record NZ_JAFEUN010000089.1, on the reverse strand, counting down.
ATCCTGAAACTTTAACTATCACCGAGTACGGGGATTGAGTATGGCCGCTAAAAGTAATCTGTATCAGGGCATCTTCGATTTAGTTGATAAGGCACTGCACAACTATGTGCAGCAAGGCTCTGAGCGCTTGATTCATTTCTTGGTACCACTGTTTTCCAGCTTGATGATCATCTGGCTGGCGATATGGGGTTACGCCTTGATGACTGGCCGCAGTGAAGCACCACTGCAAGAAGGCTTTTATCGAATCTTGCGCATAGGTTTTATTTTGGCGTTGGGATTAACCGTTGGCCGTTACAACCAAACCGTTGTTACTTTTTTAAGTGATACCCCACAAACTCTCGCTTCGATTGTGTCAGGCGGTCATTCCATGGATGCGGCGCATTTGCTGGATCAGCTATTCAGTCAGGTGTTTGCGCTTGCCGATAATGCGTGGAAACAAGGTGGAGTGATGAACGGTAACTTCGGCATGTACTTTATTGCCGTAGCGGTATTACTGATTGGCAGCTGCTTAACTTTGTTGGTGGCGTTCTTTATTCTGTTGAGCAAAGTAATGGTCAGTATCTTACTGGCAATCGGCCCTGCTTTTTTTGTCCTCTTATTATTCCAAGCGACACAGCGCTTCTTCGAAAGTTGGCTCGGCATGGTGCTCAACTTCGGTTTTGTGTTGTTACTGGGCGTGACATCGGGGCAATTAATGGTGTCAGTCGCAAACAGTTACCTTCATAAAATTAGTGCAAATCATGCTTCACTGACCACGCTTAGCGACAGCTCGATGCTCTGTATTGTATTGGGTTTGTGCATTTTAGTAATGAAACAAATTCCAGCCATGGCCTCGGCATTAGGTGGTGGGGTCGCAATTGCCGCAAACGGAGCGATTGCCAATAGCCTGCACTCTTTACGGCCAACCACACTCAGGCATCAATATCGCACCCTAAGACGAGACATGAACTATACCGGTCAAGCGTTAGCGGCACCGGTTAAGCCGTTAGGTATTGGTTATCAGGCGTATCAAAAACGCTTTGGTGGTAACAGCATTTCGGGGAGAACGCATCAATGAGGAACAGCATCAGTAAAGCCCTAATGGTTATTGCTTGTTTATTGTTAACCCATTGCGCCAGTGCGCCCAAACCGCCGCATTGTCATAATGATGGTAAAGGGTTAAAACCCGTTAATCATGCGCCTGTTAAACTGAAACCGATAAGGCAGCATGATGAATGATAAGGCGCTGCTTAAGCAGTATTTCGATGAAGCCAGAGGCTGGGATACTGAGCTGAGCGTTCGGATCAAACAATCAGAAAAAAGAGCGTGGCGCTGCTGTTTGTTATTTACCTTAATTGCAGTGTTACAAGGCGTCGGTCTAGTTTGTTTGCTACCACTTAAAACCATCGAACCATTTGTTATTCGAGTCGACAACAACTCAGGCTTAGTGGATGTGGTGTCTACTTTAACCGCTCATGGCAAGGTTAAACAGCAGGCTCAGGAAGTGTTGGATAAATATTGGCTGGCACAATATGTTCGCCATCGTGAAGATTATCAGTGGGAAACTCGGAGTTACGACCGCAAATTAGTTGGTTTGATGTCGGCTGATGATGTTCAGCAAGATTTTGCGCTACAAACTGACCCAAAAACCAACCCGCAAGCTCCCATCTCCATTTATGGTCAACAAGCTCAGGTGGTAACTCAAGTTAACGCCATCAGCTTTATCGCTAAAGACAAAGTGAATACTGAGCAGCGAGTCACGGCGCAGGTTCGCTACGCTAAACAAATAAAACTAGTGGGTGAAACCCATCCACTCACGCATTGGGTAGCGACCATTACCTTTGAGTATCGCGATGCACCGATGGCATTGCAAGACCGTCAATTAAATCCACTCGGCTTTCAGGTGTTGAGTTATCGCAACGATCAAGCAACGGGAGGGGATTAGATGCAATGCTTTTCTTGCTCTATACCTCGTCGTACTCGTGAAAACGGGTGCCCAGTGCCTTTTGCTGTGCTCAAAAACATAAGTCGCTGGATACCCATTTTCATGGGTATGACAGCAATGTGTATTTGTACGGAGGCTTTCGCCCTAGAAACCCCTCATTCAGGTCATTTCGATAGGCGAGTCAAACACATCAATTACAATCCACAGCAAGTGGTGAAGTTGGTCGGGCATTATGGCTTTTCCACTGATATTGAGTTTGGGCAACACGAAACTATTACTCAGGTTGCTATGGGTGATACCGATGCATGGGCAATCACTCCCGTTGCTAACCATATTTTCATCAAGCCTAAAGCACAAAAAGCCGTGACCAATATGACGGTGCTGACTGACTCAAATAAAGGTAGCCACGTTTATAATTTTGAACTCAGTGCGCATTGGTCACAACACGGTGCTCATCCCAGACCCAACGATATGATGTTTCAGGTGCAGTTTTTATATCCGCTGCAACTCAAAGATTCACAACGGAAAAAACAGCAACGTCATCAACTCAGTCAACGACTTTATTCCGTTCAGGCACCCAAGGTGGCAAACCAAAATTACTTCTATAAAGGCGATGCAGAGTTGCTGCCTGTTTCTGTGTTTGATGACGGCCGATTCACTTACATTACCTTTAATGGCAAACAAGATTTTCCTGCAGTTTATACGGTTGGTAGTGATGATAAAGAATCTCTGGTGAACTCCAATATTAATCCTGCATTTCCCTACACCATTATCGTTCAGCGCATTGCTAAACAACTGGTATTTCGCCAAGGCAACAAGGTGTTGTGTTTGTTTAATCGCTCGTTTGGCTCAGAGCAAGCCGCTGATTACTCGACCAGTAATATCTCAAAAGTGAAGCGACAGCTGAAAGTTCTAAAAGCAGATAAATAATGGACGCCAATTCAACGCACAATCAAGGAACTGAACCCGAAACCTTGGAAGATTTACCGCAGCTGGGAGCGTCGATTTCCCGCAGGCCGAAATTCAACAAAGGTGTGTTGCTTATATTGGCATTGGGTGTTGTCGGGTTATTGGTGGTCATCAATGGTGGCTTTACTCATGGTGAGGCGCAGCAGAAATTTAATCATCATTACACCATTGCTGACCATTTAGGCAAACCACCTGAGTTACCTAAAGCTTCGAGCAACACAAAAAGCAATAATACGGACACAGCAAAGCCTGACATATTACACACGGGTAACATAACCACTGAGCCGCACTATTCGGTTCTGGGTCATGCCAATAAAACACCACTGACACCGCAGCAGCGTAAACAATCGGATGCTTTACTGGCATTTAGCCTGCCTCGGATGAACAAAACTGCCGATGTTCAAAGTCAGCAAGCTCGGCATCAAAATCTTCAGCAAGCGTCTGAACTGCAACAAAAGCTGCAACCAACCAAGTTATCAGGCAGTTTAGCCAGTCGTATTGTTGATCCGAACTTATTCATCACCAAAGGTGCGTTTCTGGACTGCATCTTAGAAACGGCCATCAGCTCCGATGTACCAGGCATGACCCGTTGCCAACTCAGTAGAGATATCTACTCCACTAACGGCAAAGTGCTGTTGCTAGAAAAAGGCAGCCACATTGTCGGCCAATATCAAGGTGGCTTACAGCAAGGTGTGGCTCGTATCTTTGTGTTGTGGGATCGCATTGAAACGCCCAACGGCGTCATTATCGATTTAGATTCTTCAGGAACCGATGCCTTGGGGCGTAGCGGACACAGTGGCTTCATCGATGGTCATTTTAAACAGCGTTTCGGCAGCGCCATGTTACTCAGTCTGATTGGTGATGTTGGCCAGTACGCCGCAAACAAAGCCAACAGCGGTAACAAAAATCAAATTCAGTTCGGCAACACCATTGGCGGTACAAAAGATTTAGCTTCCATCGCATTGCAAGACTCCATCGGTATTAAGCCAACTTTACTCAAAAATCAGGGTGAGCACATCAATGTGTTCGTGGCTCGTGATTTGGATTTTAGGAGTGTCTATGACTTGCAGCTTGCCCAATGATGGTCGAAGTTTAGCGTTAATGGCTTATCTTAAAATGTTAGATAAATTTTTAACGATGGAGTCAGTCACTGAGGTTGTGATAAATCAGCCAAAACAAGTGATGACTGAAACAGCGCAGGGTTGGCAACAACATAAGCTAGAGGCGTTAACGTTTGATTACTGTCAGCACTTAGCCAAGCTCATTGCTACGTACTCCGGTCAAAAACTGGATTCCAGTCATCCGATATTGTCGGCGACCTTGCCCAATGGTGAGCGAGTTCAAATCGCAATACCGCCAGTCACCTTATCAGGACGTATCAGCTTTACCATCCGTAAACCCGCTGAGGTGTGCTTTAGCTTAGAAGAATATCAGCAACAAGGTTACTTCAGCCAATGCCACTTATCTGAAACCAAATACAATGATGATTTAGCCAAGATTAAACAGCAAGGCGATATCAAAGCTTTTCTCGAACAAGCTATTGCAGAGCGTAAAAACATCATTGTTTCAGGAGCGACAGGCTCAGGAAAAACCACCTTCTTTCGTTCTTTATTGGAGTTAGTACCTAAGCACGAACGCTTAATCTCGATTGAAAATGTCGATGAGTTGCAGCTTCACCGTTCTCACACCAATAGTGTCAGCTTATTTTATTCCGCAGGGCAACAAGGTATTGCGCCAATAACTCAAAAACAGCTATTAGAAGCGAGTTTGCGGATGAAACCCGACCGTGTGTTTGTCGCTGAATTAATCCGTGGCGATGAAGCATTTTACTTTCTGCGCAACATCAACTCAGGGCATCCGGGCAGTATCACCACCATGCACGCTGGCAGCCCACAACTGGCATTAGAGCAATTGGTGCTGATGTTAAAAGAATCGCAAGCAGGAAGTTCACTTTCCAGAGCAGACATTAAACAATTGCTGCATCTGTGTGTGGATGTGATTGTGCAAATAAAAAATATCAACGGTAAACGGTTCGTGAGTGAGGTTTATTATGAAAAGTAGCCCGCTGAACCAATGGCACTACTTGCTCCTAATTACCATCGGTTTATTACTCAGCCTGTGGCTTAGCAGCGCCATTTATCTGTATTTTGCACATCTTAACTATCACCAAGCCACGCCCTTTACTGTGTTCAAGTACGGTTATTATTACGGACACGACAGCAAAACCCAATTTTGGTTAACGCTTGCAGTAGCCTTTGGGTTTGCCCCTTTTTCATTATTAATAGCCGCAAGGTTTAAACCCAGGAAACAACCGCTTTATGGTGCCGCAAAATTCGCTACTCAAAAGGAAATTCAACAAGCAGGGCTGTTAAGTGATAAAGGCATCGTTGTCGGTAAACAAAAGCAATTATTCAAACAGCGGTATCTGCAATTTGCAGGGCAGCAGCATGTATTGATGTCGGCACCGACTCGCAGCGGCAAAGGTGTTGGTGTGGTCATCCCTAATCTGCTGACTTGGCAAGATTCGGTCGTAGTACTGGACATCAAGCAAGAAAACTGGAAAATGAGCGCCGGCTTTCGGCAGGCTCATGGTCAGCAATGTTTCCTTCTCAACCTTGCGCCACGAGACTATCGAAGCCATCGCTGGAACCCGCTGCATTACATTTCTGACGACCCCAGTTTTCGCATCAACGATATTCAGAAAATCGGCCAGATGCTGTTCCCCAATATCGACAGCGAATCTCCTGTTTGGCAAGCCTCATCACGCTCACTGTGGCTTGGCTTAGTGCTGTATCTCATCGAAACACCACCTTTGCCTGTGACTATGGGCGAAGTGTTGCGATTGCTGACGCAAGGTGATGAATATCTGGCGCAGCAATTGGAAATGCGCTTGGATTCTGACTTTGGTTTATCTAGTCAATGCTTTCTATCCCTCAAAGAATATCTTGATACACCAGATCGCACCCGAGGCTCAATTCGCAAAAGTTTCACCTCTGCATTAGAGCTGTTTTACAATCCTGTGATTGATGCGGTCACTTCCGAAAATGACTTTGATTTACGGCAATTGCGTCAACAGAAAATCTCCATCTATGTCGGGGTAACACCTGATGATTTAACCAGACTGGCGCCACTGATTAACCTGTTTTTCCAGCAACTGATTGATCTCAATACCCGTGAATTACCCGAGCACAATCCACAACTGAAATACCAAGTGCTGCTATTGATGGATGAATTTGCTGCTATCGGTAAAGTGTCCATTTTAAGCCGAGGCATCAGTTACATCGCAGGTTATGGTTTACGGCTGTTGACCATCATTCAATCATCATCCCAGCTTAGAGAAATTTACGGCCACGATGGATCTGAAACCTTGATGGATAACCATGCGCTGCAAATCGTATTTGCACCAAAAAATCCTAAAGTGGCGAGAGAGATCTCAGACAGCCTAGGCACAGTAACCATTCGCAATCGTAGCCGCAGTCGTCAGTTGTCGGGTAAAGGCGGTAAAAGTGAGAGTGTGAGCGATCATGGTCGAGCCTTAGTGCTGCCTCAAGAACTTATGCAAATGGGTGCCGACAATGCCATTTTATTGTTGGAAAACAGCCCACCTGTTCAGTGCCAAAAACTGCGTTGGTATCAAGAACCATCATTAAAGGAACGTGGTAATCATTCTGATCACGCACCTTGGGCAGTACCCATCATTCCACAGGTGATCCCTCGTCAGCACAAGATCCACATTAACCATTTTGGCTGCGCCGATGAAGACGACAGCCATCAACGCAATGCAGAAACCAATAGCATAGAACCAGAACCTGCAAAGCCAGTGATGAATGAGCTGGTTGCCAATTTCAAACAGGTTGTAGGAGATGAATACGATGAGTAATGACACACTCAAGCACAAAACCTACCTCGCCGTAGGCTACGACGAACGGGCGCAAGCACAGCAAGAAATTGGACGCCTGAATAATGGTGTAGCGGGGATCAGTTTTGATGGCGAGCAAGGGCTATGGTATGCCAAAGCTGGCGTCGATAAACACAAAGTTGCCCCTTGGTTGCCCGATCCTACCTTGTTAAGTCAGCATCAAGATAGCAACCCAGTCGTGGAATTTGCAAACGTGTTGGAGAGTGCGGGCTTAGTCTTAAAGGAGCCACCAATCATGGATGGAAAAATGCATCGAGTATCTACTCTCGATGATAAACAGGGCAAAAAAAGTGGTGTCTATGCGCTGTATAATGACGGACATCCTGCTGGTTGGTATCAAGATCATCGCAATCACAGTGAACCACAAAAATGGCATGCCAGTTTTGAACAAGCCGACCCTCTGACTCGCTTACACCAAAAAGCGCACATGGCCAATCTTCGTTGGCAGCGAGAACAAAAGCTCACCGCAAAACAGCAACATCACGCCGAACGCTGTGCTCAGGCTTATGGTTTAATGCCAGCGGCGAATCCGCAACAAGGCTATCTGAAGAAGAAAGGCGTGCAAGCTTACGCTGGCGTTTGTCAGGATAAAAAAGGGCATTTAGTGATCCCGCTGTATGACACTGAACAACAGATCCATAGTTTGCAGCGCATCAGCGGCAATGGTTTTAAATGCCTCAAGAAAGGCGCACAAAAATCCGGTCATTTTTTCGTGGTGGGAGATAGACCACTCAATGTCAATGAGCCTATCTTATACGCTGAAGGTTACGCCACAGCTGCGAGTATTGCCGAGGCGACTGGTCGAAGTGTGGTGATGACCGTTGATGCGGGCAACATACCCAAAGTCGCAGAGAAATTGAATGCGGCTTATCCCAAAGCGAGGCATTTATTTTTAGCCGATAACGACCACAGCAATCAAATCAATAAAGGCATGCAAAAAGCCAGAGAAGCTGCGAATCTGGTCGGTGGATTTTGGCTTACGCCAAACTTATCAGCCGAAGAGATGGAACATGGGCTCACCGATTTTAACGACCTCCACGTAACCAGCAGCATTGAGCGAGTCAAAAAACAAATCGAAAACCATCTCGACAAGTGCTGGCCAGAAATCAAATACCAACGACCTGAACGACTATTACCCGCATTAAACAGCGTGATGCCAGATTCAATCAAAACTCAATCTGTAAATAACAAAGCTGTTGAGCGAGTTGCCCCAAGTGAACAGTCTGAAACAGCTGCAACTACGAAAACCGCACAGCTTCAACATCAGCAATCCCATGAGCCAGCAAAGCCAGATGAAAAGCCACTTTTACCTGCGCAGCTTCCAAGCCGCTACACCTTCATCAATGGCAAAGGCTATTTCGCATCAAGACCCAGCGCAGTGGCGTTTATCGATAAAGGCAACAAGCTGCAAACTCGACTGGAACAAAGCAAAGTGGTGATGGATTTAATCACAATTGCAGAACATCGTGGCTGGCACAATATCAAACTCAAAGGCAGTCAAAATTTTAAACGTGAAGCTTGGTATCAAGCCAAACTTAAAGGCTTGGAAGTAACAGGTTATCAGCCCCAATCACAAGACCATCAACGTCTGGCACTGCAACTGGCTAAGAGTCAAAAGCAACAGGCTCAGCAACTTGTCTCACCAATAGTTAATAAGTCGATAAATACTAAACCATCGATTCAAACTAAAACCAATGTTACTCAAACTGCCCAATCAGCATTAGAACGATTTAAGCAGCGATTTTCGCAACCTAATACCATCTCAAAATCACGAGTATCTACAAAAAAGGAAGCCCAATATGAACAGCAACTTGAACGATAAATTAATGGCGCTAAACATCCCTGGCTCAATCATCGAAATAACCCAAGCCGAAGCTGAAGAGCTAGGCGCTTTTGAAGAAAATGCCTTAACTGAATACGAAGCGCTGGAAGCTAATGAATCTGAAGTTATTGATGACGACAATGATGTTAACGAGAATGAGGTGAGCCATGGCTGACAACAAACTGCCTTACCATGAACAAATCGCCAATAAACTCATCGAGCAATTAAAAGCAGGTACAGCGCCATGGCAAAAACCGTGGCAAGCAGGAGAACCAAGAATGCCGCACAACCCAATCAGCGGCACTCGTTACAAAGGCTCCAACGCTATTTGGCTTGCCATGCAATGCCGAGACGATCCCCGCTGGATGACCTACAAACAAGCCAAAGGTATTGATGCCCAAGTACAAAAAGGACAACACGGCACTCTCGTACAATACTGGAAGCTGTTCGACCAAATCGATAAAAAAGACGATAATGGAAAAAAGATTCTAGGTGCTGATGGTAAGCCGATAAAAGTGACCATTAAGCTGGATAAACCAAGAGTATTCTCCGCCGTTGTATTTAACGCTGAGCAAATTGAAGGTTTACCAGAACTCGAAGTAAAAACACTCCCCGAATGGCAACGCCACGAACGGGCTGAAAAGATACTGCAAAATTCAGGCGTACCGATACATCATGACCAAATCGATAATGCCTATTATTGTCCTGCCACTGACGATATACACCTACCAGCAAAATCACAATTTAATTCCAGAGATTCATATTTTGCGACCGTTCTCCATGAGCTATCGCATTCGAGCGGTGCCAGTCACAGACTCAACAGAGACATGACTGGCCGCTTCGGTGATGAATCTTACGCCAAAGAAGAACTACGAGCCGAAATCGGCTCACTCATGCTCGGCGACGAACTGCAAATCGGTCATGAGTTTGGGCAACACGCAGCTTATGTAGACCATTGGGTTAAAGTGCTTCAGGATGATCCCAAAGAAATATTACGGGCGTCGAGGGATGCTGAGAAAATCCAGAATTATGTAATGGGATTTGAAAATGAACATCTTAAGCCCCGAACTACACAGACAAAAGCTTATCCGCTAATGATCTATGAGAAACAAAATACTCCTATTCGCAATGAATTTGAAAGTGAACTTTAATAAATATTTCTGTCTTCATAACTATGTTGTTTTAATGGGAAATAGCATGCTTATTTAATGATTTAAAACACCATCTGACTACTTTGTCAGCAGTTAACGAGCTGAGCAGTAAACTCTTATTGTTTGATTAATAGTCGAATGGTATTTTGTAAAATTGGATCGAGTTAAAATATTCTCAAAAATTCATGTGTTAGTTTTACTCTATCCGTTTTCGTTATTCCGCCGAAGAAAAAACTTAGACGCAGTATGTTTTATAAAAATAAATAACAATAAAAATAAATAACAATGAAAAACATGGATGAATGATTTGTGGAAACAGATGTACTTAGGGTTTTGAAGTGAAACCTCTATTTTATAACGAGAACGCAAAAGAACTTGCACGGCAATACCTTTCAAAGACATTTGATGAGGTACACCAAAGCTGGTCTCAATTTCTACCATCCATAATTAAAAACCCAAATGCGCGCATTTTAGACCTAGGAGCAGGTTCGGGTCGTGACTCAAAATACTTCGCTGAATTAGCCGAAAAAACTCATAACTCAAACAACGGTTCAGATAAAAGTTCAGGTAATGGTACCGACAACAATATTCAAGTTTTTGCAGTCGAACCTGCGAAAGCACTTTCGACTATTGGCCAGAACACCACCCAAGGCTTAAACGTAAAATGGCTGGAGGATTCTTTACCAGCATTAAGCGAAGTAACAAAGCAAGAAGTCAGCTTTGATTTAATACTGCTCAGTGCGGTATGGATGCATATTCCACCCAGTGATCGCACTCGCTCAATTCGTAAATTGGCCAATTTGCTCAAGCCCGGTGGCATATTGGTTATTTCACTTCGTCACGGACAAACCGACGAAGAATGCAAACAGCGTAAAATGCATGTTGTTTGTGCGGACGAACTTAAAAGTTTGGCGACGGACGTAGGGCTAGTCACCAAGCTCGAAACACCAAAAGAAGAAGACAAGCTAGGGCGAAATCATGTGTCGTGGCAGACTGTCGTTTTGCAAATGCCTGACGATGGTACTGGCGCATTTCCGTTTATTCGCCATGTTGCCCTTAATGATGGTAAATCAGCTACCCATAAGCTTGCTTTGTTAAGAGTGTTACTGCGAATTGCAGACGGACATCCAGGAGCAGTGCTTCGTCGGGAATCATCATCTTTTGGTGGCAAGAACGGTGACAGAGTCATTTTACCTGTAGGGTTAGTGGCGCTTTATTGGTGCCATCAATACAAAGACTTAATCGATACACATCAGTTATATCAATCTCCAAATAAAAGTCCAAACATGGGTTTTATGAAACCTGACGGTTGGCATAAGTTAACTCATCGCACAGCTTCTGATTACCGAATTGGCAACTTGTTTACTGGTGATGATGCAGTAGCGCTGCACAAAACCATTACCGCAGCGGTTCGAAATATAAAAGAAATGCCCTGTAAATACATCACGCTACCCAATAGTGATAAAACGGTGTTTGAAGTGGCAAGTAAGCCTGTTAAAGCTAAAAGTAGTATATTTCTTGACTTACAAACCCTTGAGCAGTGGGGCGAGTTTTCGCTTCCTGAATCCACATGGTTGGCGTTCAACCGTTATGCCTGTTGGATAGAACCTGTGCTTGTCAGTGAGTGGGTAAAAACCATGGCAGGTTATTCAGGTAATGCCGAATACGCATCAGCGGAGAAGCAATATCAGTTATACCAAGCCTTAAACTGGCTTGAGCCTAAACGCACAACTACTGAAGTTCGCAATCGGTTTGATGAGTTAAAACAACAGCTACCAAGCGATGAGCAAGTCCGCTGCGTATGGTCAGAAAAATCATTAAGCAAATCCTACGATATTGATCACAGTATGCCGTTTGCTCGCTGGCCGAATAATGATTTATGGAACCTGCTGCCAACAGATTCACAAATTAATAATCAAAAAAGCGACAGGCTACCAACCGAACACAAATTGAAAGCTGCAAAAAACAGAATTCAACACTGGTGGAAACAAGCGTGGCTTGAACCGTCAGATCAAAATGCATCAACAATTTCTGCAACAACGAACCAACGCTTTTTTGCGGAGGCAAATATTGCGCTACCGGGTTTAAGTTCGGATAACGAATCAGTAGATGATTTGTTTGAAGCATTGGTGATGCAGCGTGGACGATTGAAAGATATGCAGCAGTTGAGAGAATGGTGATTAAAGGAGAAAAAATATCCATGGATGATATTTCGAGAGCCTGGTATGGGGTTCATATTGAACTAGCTCTGCTAAAAAAAAATGAGCAAGAATATGAAGATTTCTTTTGTAAAGTGATGAAGCTGAAATACTCTGATAATTTTCAATTAATTAAAGCTGCTGGTAGGGATGGCGATGGTAAAGCTGATGGCTATTTAATACCCGAAAAGTGTGTTTATCAATCATATGCACCTAGTTCAGGTTTTAATAAAAGTAAGTTACTTAATAAAATCGAGGGCGATTTTAAAGGAGCTAAAGAAAAGTGGGGGAATCGGTTAGATAAGTGGGTTTTCTTACACAATAGCCAAGAGGGACTACCAAAATACGGATTAGATCTAATCTTAGAATTAAGGGATCTAAATCCAACAATTGAAATCACACCTCCTTGGGGACCGAGTGAAGTTAAAGAACTTATACTTTCTTTAACTGATGTACAATTATTCGAATTGTTTGGCCCAGCTCCCACTCAACAAGATATCGTTTCTTTGACTCACGAACCTATAAAAACATTATTTAGAGCAATGTCTGGAAAGGTAGCTAAAAAGATAGATATTGGCCCTGTATCAGTCGATAAGCTTGAGTTTAATAAACTTTCTGATGACGTTGAAGTACTGTTAACAGCCGGGAGGCGAAAAGAAAAGTTAGTAGAAGACTTGTTACTGAACTGGCCAGATCCCGAATATGGAGAAAATTTGGCAGAATCATTTAGAAATAAATATAAATTATTATCACTGGAAATGACTTCGCCTGACAAAGTGTTTGCAGGATTACGATCATTTTCTGGAGGTGAAAGTGATGATATATCAGCACAGGTTTCATCACTTGCTGTACTGAGTTATTTTTTTGAACGGTGTGATATTTTTGAAAATGCACCTGAGGGTTGGAGAGTATGATTTTACCAACGAAACATTTGTCTCCAGAAAGATCCATTATATCTGTTTCTTCGGAAATTTTTGAACTAGTTGGTAGGCGCTCTACGGTAAGTTCAATATGGACTAATTTACAGGAAAAGCATAAATCCTGTCTCTTGATCAGATCTTAGTGCATTTCTCCGTCAGCTAGCATTTCTTTCGCCATCCTATATCCAACGACATAAGATTGAAGGGTATCCCAACCTTCCCAAATCGTTTCCCAACCTGCTA
>NZ_JAFEUN010000088.1 GCF_016900895.1 Parashewanella hymeniacidonis | reverse complement strand
CAGCGCCAATTCTTCTTTGTTACATTAGCTCGAAAGAATCCCGATATTCCTTCGCTAATGCGCCTCAAAGAATTGGCGCTGAAAAAGTCCTGAAACATGCATCTTCAAGTATCATGGGTATAGACTCAGCCCGAAGGGCAATGGTTATTTTTAACGCTATCGGCATTGTCACTGCGCTCATTTAGAATAACTAAATAACGCTTGTTCCGCTTTGTTATCGTCAAAAATAATTATTGCTGAAAATATCAACAGCCCCAAATAATTTTAAAATTGTCGCCTTACTTCAAAGCGCCACTCAAATCCACCCACATCTGTGCCAGAGGTGAAAGGGTAGGTTAAATCAATGTGAGCAACATTACCGTAGCTGGCTTTTGATGAATATAACCTTGCGCCAATCCCCACGCTGCCAATTATGCCTCGTTGCTCATTTAATTTCGCTCTCCCGCCAGAGGTTTTGCCGACATCCGTAAAAAAGGCCCAACCCAGATCGGCAAGCTGATACAAATTGACATTAGGTATATATCTGATCTCTGCAGTGGCTAACCAAGAATTATCACCATGTTGATAGTCATCTGGATAACCACGTACGCCTGTTTCATCACCCAACGTATTAAGTTGATCCAGGGGTAAGTGTTGGGAAGCAGTAAAACGCGCTTTTCCGTAACCAATCCATTTAGGCGTAAAATGATAAAAGTATTCACCAGTTAAATTCATCCGATAATAGTCTTGTTGGGATGTATTGAAATGACCTTCACCATTTAAGTTCATCAAAAACAAATGTTGCTTACGTTGATAACCTTTAGAAGTAGACCAATTTAAATGGTACCCCAACTCACTATTAGGTCTTGTATCTTGAGTTTCGAACCCGAGAGTGAAGCTATGTTGCCAACCTAAATTGATGTCTTCGTTTTTATGTATTAGGCGAACGTTTTGTAAAACCCGAAAGTCATCCTGAATAAACTGATAGTTTACCCAAGGATATAAAAAGTCTCTGTCAGCTGGGCGTTGCTCTGACACGTTAGCAGAACTAAACTCGTGTTTGTCCTGAGTTACACCAACCGATATTCTTGATAGCTGTTCACTGTCGTGAGAGAGCAGCCAACCATAATTAATGCTGGCTTGATGAATATCATGCGCGAATTGTTCAACATCTTTACCATTTTGGCGTATGGTATCAATGCGTTGCTCATCGTTATAATCTACTGAATAACTGTGAGTGCCTTCCAGAGTATAAAAAGGCTTATTAAAGCTAAAGTTGATTGCTTTGCCATCACTATTATCGTAATAATTCGCACTGACATCTGCATGTTTAACCCACTTCACAGGCGCAGACACACCAAAGAGGTAGCCCTTTCTATCTCTGTTAGATTGGTATTGAAAACTCGTGCCAATGCCCAAGCCGACTAAGTTATCTTCTTTAACCCCCAATGAATACTTACTTTCACCATTGCTGTGGCTGAAGTTTGCTGTGGGGAGTAATGACCAATTATCCCAAGTTTCTACCACAATGGTTTTACCTTTGATCTTCATATCAGCGTCAGGGTCGGGTTTGGCAATATATACTTTGGCGTCACGAATGTATGGCAGTCTTCTTAGGACTCGCTGAGCTTCAGCGATGTCTTGTGAATCTACTGCATCCTTTTCAGCAAAGTTAAGCCTATCTAAAATGATTTTCGGGCGCGTGTTGGTGTGCAGTTCATTGGCCCAATGATGAATAAAAAAGGCGTTATCGGCGCTTTCATCAAAAATAGAGTGGTTGATGACGATAATTTTGTCGACGGTAAAAGTGTCATTTTGCTTTACCGTTGGCGCAGCATAAGCGACTGTATATTTACAAAGTAATAAAAACGTTATTACTAAGTATCGACTAAAAGTCATGCTTGCTCCTTTAAAATGGTATTGAACAAATAACACACATTTATTAAAGGATAGTCAAGAAAATACAGTTTTTAGATTTTATAGAGAAGGAGCTACTGCTGTGAAGCAGTAGCTCAAGGCCATTACAAATTACGTCTTGGTGGAACCGCAACGTTGGCAAAAATCAGTCCTGCCACTAATGACATAAAGATCAAGAAAATTTGTGAACCTATCTCTACCTGATTAAGCATGGTTTCACCAGAGATAAGTGCATTTAATCCTATGTAAGTTTTACTTCCTGGTACCAAAATAACGATACCTTGTAATAGGGCAATCGAAGCTGGAGCCTTCATCCAACGGGCAAATAAGTTTGAATACATTCCGACGGCTAAAGCACCAAAGAAAATACCAATTGAATCGCCAATGAAATAACCACCGAGCATAGCAAATGAGAAAGCGATTATACCGGCTAAAATACCCCATGGTGCATCTTTCACTCGGGTTTTAAACATGATGGCGAGTGCAATCGACAATAATGGAACCGCAGCCCAAACTGCACCATTAGGGAGAAGCGTAGGTTCTGTTACAGGAACAACTCCAAATAAAGCGTGACCGAGTGCTAACCCTAAAAATGCGCCAAAGTAGAGCTTAAACAACAACATCACGGCATCCATGATCCTTGCTGTACCGGATATTAAGTCTCGTGATGCGAGCTCAGCTAACCCTATTGTTAATGCCAAGCCTGGGACGAATACAATAATGCCCGAAAGGATCACTACAGGAATATTAATACTGGGGTCATAAGTGGCAATGAAACAGCTTAAAAATGCGCACATGATGGCCGCTAAAGGTTCTAGCATTTCAGCCATTTTGCTCGAACGTTCAGCAACATGCACCAGTCCATAAACGATAAAGCCCAATAACCCAGACCAAATTACGTCGTTCCAACTGGTGTCCATCAGCATAGCAAAGGCACCTGCTGATAAACCAAAGGCAAAAAAGGTCAGAAGTGAACCATACGGATTGGGTTTGTCCGCAATTTCGTCAATGCGCTCTAACGCTTCATTTAAATTGCGTTGTCCTGATATTAACTCGTCTACCAATTCATCGGTTCGTGCCAATGCGCCTAAATCCAACTCGCCTGGCTTAACGCGCGCAAGGTGGTTGTATTCTTGTTCAGCATCATGGTGCAATACAAATGTCATTGAGGTTGGAAAGATAACAAAATTACCTTCTAACCCTAAGCAGCGAGAAACTTTCATTAAGTGAGCTTCAAGTCGGTAAGCGGGTGTTCCGAACTTATGAAGTGCTTTGCCAAGCTTAATGATAAACTTGCGTTTTATGCGGAATTCTTGATCGTTCAACGTCTAAGCCTAATAAATTGCAATTAACCTATAACCAATCCACGCAAATCAATGGATTGTACTATTTAAAAATTGCGCGAATATTAACTTATTTTGTCGATTTTTTGCTAGAAAAAAATGAAAAATATGCACTTTTTTTCAAATCTAAATCGTAAAGGCTATTTTTCTATTAAAACTGAAAAGGTTACTGCGTATTTAGTTTGGCAGACAGTAACCTTTTTACATGTCAATTTTATGAATCCGAATGCTTCAATGGATCTTTTAGGGTCACCTTTAAAATTAGGTAGCCAATGATGCCTGAAATTACAGAACCAAGGATAATACCCAATCGCTCGTCGAACATTCGGTTAATTCCTGACTCTTCAAATGCCAGAGAGCCAATAAATAAACTCATTGTAAAGCCAATACCACACAATGCAGAAGTACCGTACAAACTTGCCCATGTCATATTGTTTGGCATTTTAGCGATCTTCATTTTTATAAAGAGAGCACAAATACCAAAAATACCGACCTGTTTGCCGACAATAAGACCAAGAGCAATACCAATAGGGACTGGGTGTAATAGCATTTCGGCATTCACACCGGAGAGCGAAATTCCAGCATTCGCAAATGCGAAAATGGGTAATACAAAAAATGCGACGACAGTGTGTAAATCATGCTCCATGGTTTTCAGTGGTGATGAGGCGTCATTGTCTTTGGTATTGAGCGGAATAAATAAAGCTAAAACAACACCAGCTAAAGTGGCATGAACGCCTGATTTTAACGTCGCAATCCACATAATGATGCCGACAAGAATGTATGGACTTTTAGCGATAACATTACTGCGATTCATGCTGGCTAACACGGGGATACAAAGTGCAACAACTATCAATGCCGTAATGGAGATCTTGGAGGTATAAAATAAAGCAATAATTACGATGGCCCCAATATCATCAAAAATTGCCAATGACGTTAAAAAAATCTTAATGGATGTAGGTACTTTACTTCCAAGTATTGCGAGTATGCCTAACGCAAATGCAATATCTGTTGCTGCAGGTATCGCCCAACCATTTTGCGCCGTTGGATCATCGTGATTAAAATACAAGTATATGAGTGCGGGTATTGCCATGCCACCTACAGCGCCAACCGCAGGTAAAATAATGCTTTCCTTGTTAGACAGCTCACCTTCCATGAGTTCACGTTTGAGCTCTAAGCCAACCATCAAGAAGAATACGGCCATTAAGCCATCGTTTATCCATAACAACAGTGGTTTAGCAACCTCCAAAGCGCCTACTTTAACTTCTACAGGAGTACTGAGAAGTAGCTGGTAATAAGGCTCTAGCGGTGTATTAGCAATAATGATCGCTAGCATCGCAGCAATCATTAATATGATCCCGCCAGCGGATTCTAATTTGAAAAAATCACTGATAAAAGCAGGTTTAGTATTTTCCATTTTAAGCATGGTTCTCCATAAGGCACTTAATAAAGAAAACCATAGCAAAATGGTCGGGTATTTCCCACATAAATTGACATTTTATGTCTAAAATTCGAGAAAAGTGATCAGTCTTTGGCGAGAGCGACCAAGAACTCGTGTTTAAGTTTCGGTGAAATTATGATTTGTTGATGCTTACCATAATTGATCATTAATCTATCCAGAGACAGAGCTGGGCTTGATATGGGATTGCGTGTTTCTTTGATTGACGTAATGGATTCGATGTCGATGCGCCATTTGAACGGACCACTAGTGATGATCAGCTTATTTTTTTGTTGATTGATATAATAGCGGGTACTACCGAGGAGCCATAAGGGAAAAACAACACCAAGAAATAAAATGATCGAAGCAAATAAGGAGTTATGTAAAGTGAGTTCGGTTCCTAAAAGCTTGGCTGCGGCTAATGTACAAAGAACAACACAAGCTAAAATTAGCATTAACAACCAATGATCTATTTTTGAAACAAAAACCTTCACTTTCACGATGCTCCCTGATTACGAATTCATCACTATATCACAGTATGATATTTAACCGCTTCTAGCAACTAATTAACCTGAATATCACTTTTAATGTCCAAATGACACTTGTGTAAAAATGACGATCTATACCTGGTTGTGTTTTTAACAATTATCACGCTCGCACATTGGTTAAGTCATTTAAAATCAGTCTATTACAAAGTTGGCATGATCTGAGCAATATACAAGCTAATTCATTTCGGGAAACAATAGATGCAAGGGGCTTGTATGAGCAAACAGAAGATTACCGCCATAGCGCTGCTCATGGTGCTGGTGGCCTCCTTTACGGTGCTACTCAGTTTAGGTAGTGAGATTTATCAAACGAAACCGCCAATCGCAACCGAATACAGCAGCACGTCAGGTGATGTTATTTTCAGTAGCAACGATGTTGAGCAAGGACAACTTGTTTGGCGCTCGATGGGCGGACATCAGTTAGGATCAGTTTGGGGGCATGGTTCATACGTGGCACCTGATTGGACCGCAGATTGGCTTCATCGTGAAGCCGGCGCATGGTTGAACATTAAAGCTCAGCAAGAGTTTGGTGTAAATTTTGATGCCCTGGACACGAGTAAGCAAGCAGGCTTAGAACAGTTATTACGTGAAGATATTCGCAAGAATACCGTTACTAAAAATGCGGATGACACCATCAAGGTTATTTTGTCTGACACCCGTATCGCTGCAATTAATGTTGTGTCTCAACATTATTTGTCACTTTTTGGCAGCGATCCGAAACTGGCGAGCCTGCGTGAACAGTACGCCATGAAAGAAGGTACTGTGCCAGATCTTGCCCGTCGTGAGCAACTTAATGCTTTCTTATTCTGGGGCGCATGGGCGGCGATCACTGAACGCAAAGGCGAAGATTACACTTTTACCAATAACTGGCCTTATGATCCTCAAATCGGCAATAAACCAACGTCAGATAATATCGTTTGGTCTATTTTAAGTATCGTGTTTTTAATTGCAGGGGTTGGCGCACTGATTTGGCACCATGCCAGCACCAAGCACGACCCACTACCAGAGCCAGCAAAGCAAGATCCGCTGTTTTTGAATAAGCCGACACCGTCGCAAAAAGCCGTCTATAAATACTTTGTTACTGCGATTGGTTTGTTTTTACTGCAAATTTTCTTGGGTAGTATTACGGCTCACTATGCGGTTGAAGGTCAAGATTTTTATGGCTTCCCGCTCGCAGAAATCCTACCTTATTCAGTGACTCGTACATGGCATACTCAGCTAGCCGTATTTTGGATTGCAACGGCATGGCTTGGAACAGGTCTGTATATTGCACCTGCATTATCAAAGTATGAGCCTAAGTTCCAACGCCTAGGGGTGAACGTGCTTTGGGTTGCATTGGTCATTGTTGTACTGGGGTCAATGACTGGTGAATGGTTAGGTGTTCAACAATATTTTGACCTAGACATGAACTTCTTGTTCGGTCATCAAGGTTATGAGTACATTGATTTAGGTCGCGTATGGCAAGTACTGCTATTGGGCGGTTTATTGATTTGGCTAGCCTTAGTTACGGCTTCAATTCGCCCTGCATTAAAAGAGAAAGGTGAATTACGTCCAGTTATCTGGATTCTGTACGCCTCTTGTGTCGCCATTGGTCTATTTTATGGTGCAGGCCTGTTTATGGGCAAACACACTAACTTAGCGATTGCCGAGTACTGGCGCTGGTGGGTGGTTCATTTATGGGTAGAAGGTTTCTTTGAAACTTTTGCAACATCAGTTATAGCATTGATGTTGGTACGTCTAGGACTGATTCGTGGTCGCAGTGCTAATGGTGCCGTATTGTTCGCCACTGTTATTTTCTTAACAGGTGGTCTGATTGGTACTTTGCATCACCTTTACTTTACGGGTGCACCAACTTCCGTTATTGCTTGGGGTGCGATGTTCTCAGCATTAGAAGTTGTGCCACTGGCATTAATCGGCTTCGAAGCCGTTGAAACTTATCGTTTACGCAAAGCTAGCCCTTGGATGGAGCGTTATCACTGGGCCATCATGTTCTTCGTTGCAACCGCATTCTGGAACTTAGTCGGTGCTGGTATGCTTGGGTTCCTGATCAACCCACCGATTTCACTGTACTTTGTTCAAGGCCTAAACTTAACAGCAACTCACGGCCACGCTGCATTTATGGGGGTGTACGGGATGCTTGGTATTGGCTTGATGCTGTTCTGCTTACGTGGATTAACAGGTAATCTTGAATGGAACGAAAGATTAGTGAAAAAAGCCTTCTGGAGCTTGAATATTGGCCTAGCAGCAATGGTATTTATGTCACTCTTACCAATGGGACTAATCCAATTCTTCGCCGTTATTGAAAATGGCTATTGGTATGCTCGTTCTCCAGCAGTTATTCACAGTGAAGTGGTAGAAAACTTAGTATGGTTAAGAACGATTGGTGATGTAGTTTTCGCATTTGGTGGCTTGTTTATCGGTGTATTCTTATTCGACCTGATAAAGAAAGCTGTTATAGCATCAAAATCTGAGCGTGACGTGTCGCAGATCGCATAAGTTAATTATTAATCAATATAAGGAGCTCATTTGGGCTCCTTTTTTAATGTGGATCAAATTCTGAATATTACCTCAGTGTTAAAGTGACCAATGTAATATTGACGATGGAGATTCTACTATGTTCGCTCAGTCCCAAATAACAGGGGATACCGTTATGGCTCTGAACCAATCTGATTTGACGCGTATTGCGTTAGATATCACCTCAGGGTTAGCGAACCGCGATCGCTTTTCACGCTTGTTGGATACCATCCGTCAAAACTTACATTGCGATGCAGCAGCACTGTTGTCCTATCACGGCGAATACTTTTCTCCATTGGCCATCAAGGGATTACATGATGACGTATTGGGTCGCCGATTTGTTTTAAATGAACATCCAAGACTTGAAGCTGTGGCGCGTGCGGGTGACATAGTTCGGTTTCCTGCAGACAGTGATTTAGATGATCCTTACGACGGACTGATTCCAAACCAAGGTGATGAACTTAAAGTTCACGCTTGTATCGGCTTACCCCTATTTGCCAATGAAAGGTTAATTGGCGCAATTACCATTGATTCATTTAACCCAAAGCGATTTGATCAATTCAGTGATTTTGAATTAAGAAGCTTGAGCGCCATTGCGGCTGTTTCACTCAACAATGCATTGATGATGGAAAAACTCGAGCAGCGTGCGATAAAAGATCAATCCAACAACGCTGCTGTTTCAAGCTTGAATGAGCACAATCAAGATTCTGAAATGATTGGCCAATCGCAATTAATGCGAAACTTACTTCAAGAGATAGCCGTTGTCGCACACAGCGATTTAAATGTGCTAATTACTGGAGAAACTGGCACGGGTAAAGAACTTGTTGCCCGTTCTATTCATCAAAAATCACGCCGTGCTGAGCAGCCTTTAATCTATCTGAACTGTGCAGCTTTACCTGAGAGTGTTGCTGAAAGTGAGTTATTTGGTCATGTGAAAGGTGCGTTTACTGGGGCAATTAGCCATCGCAGTGGCAAGTTCGAAATGGCGGATAAAGGCACGTTATTCCTCGATGAGATTGGAGAATTACCGTTAGCCTTACAAGCTAAATTATTACGAGTACTTCAATACGGTGACATTCAAAAGATTGGCGACGATCGAAGCCTGCAAGTTGATGTAAGAATCATTGCTGCGACCAATAAAGATTTAAAAACAGAAGTGATAGAAGGGCGTTTTAGGCCTGATCTTTATCATCGTTTGAGCGTTTTTCCAGTACAAGTACCATCACTCAGAGAGCGAGAAGGAGATATCACCTTACTCAGTGGTTTCTTTATTGAACGTTATCGTCAAAAACTAGGTTTGAAGCATCTGAAATTAGCACCGAGCAGTTTAGTGTTGCTGAACCATTATGTTTGGCCTGGAAACGTACGTGAATTGGATCATGCTATTCATCGTGCAGCCATTATTGCACAAGCGCATTCTGGTGAAGGGCTTTGTACCATCAAGCCACAGCATTTTGAATTGTCAGGCGCTACAACCGATGCGCAACAATCAACTCATATCACGAACTCGTCAGCAATGAAGGTAATTAAAGGCTTAAGTTTGAAGCAAGCTGTTGATGAATTTCAATCAGATTACATCAAGCAAGTACTAGACGAGAACAATAATAATTGGGCTGCAACTGCACGCTATCTAAAGCTTGATCCAGGTAACTTACACCGCTTAGCTAAGCGACTGGAACTGAAAGGCTAGAAGGTTAGTCTTTCAATTTATTTTGGATCATTTCTGTGATGTATGATGCTCCGTTACACTCAACACCTTTAAGTTGGCTTGCCATCTGTTGGGCTAAGTCAGCTAATAATTTTCTATCCGTGATATCGTTGTGCTCAACCATAGTAAGTAACTGATATGGTGTCATTTCAACTGATTGATGTTGCCCTTTACTTAAGGGTATTTCGAGCTTGATTTTGCATTGTCCTACAGCTTTCAATGCTCTTTTGGTGAAGGAAATTTGGTTCAATGTTCGCTTGTCTATATCGAGCATTTTTGCCATATGGTCCACGTCTGTTCTCGCACCTTTGTAAAAGTCAAATCCTGACAGTAAAGATTTATCATTAGCTTTGAGGTTAAGGTTGGGGTATCTATCTTCCAGCTTCAATGTTACCCCAGCTTCGAGCTTCAATGCTACCCCAGGCATGTTATATGACTCTTTTGGTTGTGAAGCAGAGGCTGTTTGTGATGGTTGAGATATTTGATACTGATGAGGAAGTGATTCAGTCGCCCTTTCACTCTTGTTAAAAGTAAACGATGAAGTAAAGAAACTACAGAGTGATTTTATCGCAGAGTAAAAAGACTCTTTCACATTCGACAATGAACAGCCGATGATTTTTACATCGAAGTTCGATAACGTTTGTGGAAGTGATTCTAAAGGGCATGACTCTTCAGTGCTGTGTTAGGCAATACCTGTCATTTCAAGGCTAATGGGATTACAAGCCATAATAAACTCTCGTGAATTGATCATGTCACTCACATTAACCTAAATAAGGTTGTTTGAAATTGATTGGTTGTTAATTCATGATGAATCTGTATTCATTTAAAGTCGTTAACACTGCCGTTAAGATAATGAATACAGCTAACAAGTGTCACCCTAATGAGTTTTGCATTAAGAACATCAGTGGTAAAAAGTTGAAAACAGCTCTGACCTTGAACAGAGATTAACGTATACTAGCGGCGACTTTGTTATAGGAGTGTATTGTGCTGTTAGTTGTTCGCTGTTTAATTTTAGCTATTGCGTTAGTTACGGTTTTTGTTTTTAGTGGTTTATATTGTCTGTTAAGACCTCGTCACCGTGATAATGTACATGTGTTAGCTCAAATTTTTTCTAAAGTCAGCACCGTTTTGGGTATAAAGTTAGTGGTGAGACTGCCTAAGGTTTTACCTCCAGCTCCTAATGTTTATGTTGCTAATCATCAAAATAATTATGACATATTCACTCACACTGCCGTTGTCCCAAAAGGCACGGTCAGCATCGGCAAAAAAAGTCTTGCTTGGATACCTTTTTTCGGCCAATTGTATTGGCTATCTGGCAATATCCTCATTGACAGAAAAAACCGTCATAGCGCTGTAAGTACGATGGCAAAAGCGGCTAAGAAAGTTCGTGATGAAAAACTGTCTGTTTGGGTTTTCCCTGAAGGCACGCGTTCAAGAGGTCGTGGTTTACTGCCTTTAAAATCAGGCGCATTTCACACGGCAATTGCTTCGGGTGCCCCCGTTGTTCCTGTGGTTGCAAGCTCTCAAAATGATATCAAGTTAAACCGTTGGAATAATGGTACAGTAATCATTGAAATGATGGAGCCAGTAGCAACGGAAGGGTTAGCGAAATCAGATGTGAAACAACTCTCAGAAACCGTATTTCATCAAATGAAAGCTAAGTTAGAACAGTTAGATCATGAGGTTGCAAAGCTA
The DNA here is from genome assembly GCF_016900895.1 of Parashewanella hymeniacidonis. Taxonomy (GTDB): domain Bacteria; phylum Pseudomonadota; class Gammaproteobacteria; order Enterobacterales; family Shewanellaceae; genus Parashewanella; species Parashewanella hymeniacidonis. The sequence continues at coordinate 8,256 of NZ_JAFEUN010000088.1, read as the reverse complement.
AAATAAACTGGCAAAGAAAAATTTATCTCAGTAAAATTGGTGAGATATTTTTACATTGGAGTTTTTTATGTCTGTTGAACGTTTGCTCAAAGAGCAATTTACAGAAAATCGAGCAATTGTTGATGAGCTACTGGCGGACGGTTCTTTACCTGATGTGGAGTATATTATTGAGCATCATATGTCCTGTCGCAGCTTTGACCGTCTTGAAAAAGCGGCAGTAGAGGCATTTAAACTGGGTTATGATGTTTCAGATGCTGAAGAGTTTGAACTGGAAGATGGCAGTACTATTTTCTGTTTTGACGCCGTTGCTCATCACGAATTAGATGTTGAACTTTTGGATAAAGCCACTGAGCAACTTGTGCAATTAGCGGTAAAGTTAAAAGTGGATTATGACGGTTGGGGAACCTATTTTATGGATGAAAACGGCCCTCAAGAAGAGCCGCCTGTTCTTCACTAATCAATAAACTAATGTAAATGTTTTTCGGCTGACTTTCGATAGATAACACTGCGATTTCGGCCGTTAAGTTTTGCACGATATAATGCTTTATCTGCCTGAGATACCCACATTAGACTGTCTTTTATTGACTCATCCAAATCGCATATACCTAGACTGATGGTGACATTAAAAGATTCACCTTCGATATTAAATTCAAGTGCTTCTATTTTTTTTCGCAACCTTTCAGTAAAACAAATTGCGTCAGCACTATCTGTACCGGCCAGAACCACGCCAAATTCTTCGCCGCCATAACGGCCAGCACAATCGGTTTCCCTTAATGACTGATTGAGTAGATGTGCGATTCTTTGAATGACAATATCTCCGGTTTGATGCCCGAATTGGTCATTGATTTTCTTGAAGTGATCAATATCTAGCATCACTAAACTGGCAGGAGAATCATAACGATTAAAGCGTTCAAACTCTATTTCCATACACTGTTGCCAGTGACGACGATTATGAAGTTGTGTCAGTTCGTCAGTTTGACTCAGCCGCTCTAAAATTTTATTAGCACTGTTAAGCTGTAATTTACCGACAGCAATATCAGTGACATCATAAATAATGAGACTAATGTGTGACACTTCACCTGTTAAAGACATCAGAGGCTGAAGCGTGACATTTTGATACATATGCTCAGCACGCCCCGTTATTGGACGAAAGTTTTTAAACTTAAAGACAAACGGTCGTTGTTCCCAGCTTATAAAAGAGCGGTTTCTAAGCAGAAAAACAGATTCCATTTTCTGCTTAAGCCAATTAGCTTCAAGATCTGGGAACTCTTCAAAGAGGTTTTTATCTTTTAAATCATTGGGTGATACACCGCTGTGGTTTTCCATAAAGCTGTTCCACAGCTTTATGTTGTAATTCTTATCTAAAACAACAATGCCAACTTCAATGGTTTGCACCATGTCAATCAACCAATGAAACTCGCTTATATGGGTATCATCTGTAGACATCGCAACTCCTATGATTCAAGCAAATAGCTGAGTTTGTTGGTCATCGTAGGCAGTGAATCTTCTGTAAACAACAACAGCAAGTCGCACTGAATATTATGATCTTGAATACAATAATTAATTTCCATTGCCAATGTTCGTTGCCATTTCTCTGCATTGTCATGAATGAGCTCATTAGCGGTACAATGCCGACCTAATACAACAGGGTGACTTTGGCTGAACGGCATGTGTAATTGTTCAGAAATACCATTTAAAAATGCACCGATGAGAACGTTTCCAGTATCGATTAATACTTCAATTTCAGCTTGGCTCGAATCAGGATGATTAATGTTCATTAGCTTCGCCATGTCATCAAGGCTAGAATCATGAAATAGCAGTAAGGCTTCACCAGCAACGCCGGCACCAATAAATCCTTGGCAAAGTGCTGAAATTTGTTTGTCATTCTCTGTCGCTTTTAATGCCATTGTCAGTTCGCTGACTTCAAGCACATTAACCGTCGGAATTGGTAATGGAACATAAATATCAAGCAGTTTAGCTAACAGATCAGCAGCACGGCCCATCGCAACATTAGCAATTTCTTGGCAGGCATCGCGCAGGTCAACTTTGATCATTGGAGCATCATCAGCTTGCGCATTATAGTTGCCATTGTATATGCCGTATTCTTGCAAAATATGACTTAGCGCTTCAGTGCTGATAGGTTTTTGAATGAAGTCGATTGCGCCTAATGATTTAACTTTTTCATAGGCTTTAAGTTGAATGTCGCCAGAGACGACGATAATCATTGCTGGCAGGTCGAGTTTTTGAACCGTTTTTAAAACTTGAAAGCCATCCATCACGGGCATGGTTAAGTCGAGAAATACAACTTCACCTTTACCGGCTTTAATGGCTTCGAGTCCTTCCATACCATTTTGCGCAAAAGTAATCGACACATCCCAGTCCTTTGGCAATACTCGAGCCATTTGCTTGCGTGCCATTGCTGAATCATCGCAGATTAATACCTGGGTGGTCATGGGTTGAACGAGTCCTTCTTTGCCATCACTCATGGGTGATTTTTATTATTGTAGACGCTAATCATCATGCTTTGACATCAATGCGTTTAGATTGATTCAAAAACAGGGTTCTAGTTTTTGAAGCATGTCTTACTTTATTTGTTGTTTGGCAATATTTTGACGATAGTCAATTTATAAGTGAATGGTATACCTAAAATTAACGATGTACCAAAGAACTTGTTTAAATAATGTTTTTTGGGTTAAAAAGTGATCAATTTTTGCCTTGAGTGATAATTAATCTTATTTTAGGTAAGCTTGTGTTTTTACTCTATTTATTATTGAGGTGATTTTGCCTCGTCAATTGACACCTTATAATACGTATACTCACGGGTTGAAAAGTATGTCATTTCAAAATATTAAATTATTCATTGAAGATCAGGTTGCGTTTGTTGTTTTACACCGCCCAGAAAAAATGAATGCACTTAATTTTCAAATGTTCAAAGAGTTGGACAGCGCTTATCGAAGGTTAAAAGATGACAGAACATTGCGGGCAGTCGTTATCACAGGGAAAGGAGAACACTTTTGCAGTGGTCTTGATATCAAGTCTGTAATGGCCTCAAAAGTGTCTGCACTGAGATTGCTATGGAAATGGTTACCAGGAAATGCCAACTTAGCACAGCGGGTTTCCATTAATTGGCAACGTTTACCTGTCCCTGTCATTGCTCAGATTAGTGGGCATTGTTATGGAGGTGGGATGCAAATTGCACTGGGAGCCGATTTTCGGATCGTATCGCCTGACAGTGACTTTTCTATTATGGAAAGCAAATGGGGGCTGATGCCAGACATGGCTGGGTTGGCTAATTTACGTCACATCATGCCGAAAGATAAGGCAATGAAGTTGACGATGACATCCGAAATTATTGATGCTAACAAGGCGCTTGAATATGGGCTTGTGACTCAGGTCACGGCTGATATCGAATCTGAAGTGGCTAAATTGATTGAACAGCTTAGAACACGATCGCCTGATGCCTTGGCAGGGATAAAAAAAAGTTATCATCGAAACTGGTCTGCAAGTGTCCAAAGTTTATTGAGACGTGAAACATGGTATCAAATCAAATTGCTCTTGGGTGGAAATCAACGTAGAGCCGTTTATCGTCAAACAATGGATAAATCCGCACCTTATCATCACAGGCGGTTTAAATAATAATGAGTTATTGCGGCTTGTGTTTCATAAACGGATTTAGAGCCATTGCCTAATGGGGTATGTCCGCTATATTGGGTTTTGTTACAGTCCAAGGAAGACGCCCTTTAGTAGCAACTGCTCGCAGTTGAGTTTTATCTTTAACGCTGATTTTTGGTTGTTTTGCTTTTGTATGAGCTTGTTCTATTTGTTCTATTTGTTTTTTTGTTAAGGGTTTATAGCTTTCTGGTGGTTTAGGCGAAGCCGTTTTCGTTATTGAATTTTCTATTTTTCTGAGTTCGCTATGAGTTTTTCGCACTTCTTGATTAACTTGTTGGATATCAACAGAATTGTTAAATGTGCCGTATTTTGTTTTACCTGATTCTTTTGAAGGGAATGTAGAAATCGAGTCTTGGATGACTTGAGCTTTTAAATCATCATAAGGTTCTACATTTTGTTTGGAGTAGCGTTCGACAGTAGTGGGTGTTACTTGATATTTTCTATCTAAATAATTGAGCACCTTAGCTGCCAAGTCTAATGCTGTTTCTGATACTGAGAATTTATTTTGTTTTAATTCAACAGTGCTTTTCGAGATGAGCGACGTTTTATTGGTTACAGGCGTAGAGAGACCAGAGGTGCCCGGACTGATTGTTGAGCTATGGGGAGAAACTGAGCTTGATGCCATGATGTTAATTCCTTCTTTTTTGTTTATTTTAGTCGAAAGTATCATCAAGCGGGTTTAAATATACTTAATTCAGCCTTAATGTTTATCATTGGTATATGATGTTAGGTGTTGATTAAATTATAAAAAAGGCAACCTTTTGGCTGCCTTATAGAATTAACAATGATTTAGGTTAAGCGTGACTGACAAGCACCAAACGAATCGCATCAAGTTGCAATGGACAATCATTCATATAACCACCCAGTTCTTGAATTTGCTCACGTAAGTGCTCTAATTCCTCATCACGAATATTCGGGTTAATTGCTTTCAACGCCTCCAATCGCTCAAGTTCAGCCGTGATTTGAGTCGTCATAGACTCACGAGCTTCTTGAACTAATAGCGCTAATTTTTCTTCAGCAACTTCTTGTGCTTTAGGTAATAACGGATGAATTTGAGCTTGTGAAGCGGTAACCAGTTTACTACCAATGTGACGGTTTACGGCACTGAGCTGACGATCAAAGCCATCATAGTCCACTTTATCAGAAAGATTATTACCAGCTTTATCCAATAGTACCCGTATTGGCGTTGGTGGCAAGTATCGATACAGTTGGCTAGATTTCGGCGCCGAAGCGTCCGCCATATACATTAACTCTAAGAACAGAGTGCCTGCTGGCAGTGCTTTGTTTTTCAAAATCGCCACACTCACAGAGCCTGTTTCAGAGCTCGTGATTAAATCTAAACCAGTTTGAACAATGGGATGCTCTTGGGTGATAAGTGCAATATCATCGCGTGACAGTGCAGTTTCACGATCAAAGGTAACGGTAATACCATCTTCAGGTAAGCCCGGATAGGTTGGGAACAGCATATGTTCACTTGGCTTTAAGATAATGGTGTTTTCACCGTTATCTTCTTGATCAACACCAATGATATCCCATAAGCGGATCACCGCACTAATTAAGTCAGTATCTTCATCACGCTTAGCCAAGCGCTCAACCAACTCTTGCGATTTTTTACCACCATGAGAGTTGATTTCAAGCAGTCGATCTCGACCTTGCTCCATAGCTTGCTTGAGCTCTTTGTATCGTTGTTGAGTATGATTCATCACTTGTGTCATCGCATCTTCGTCGCCGGTAGTTAGGCAAAGAAGTAGCTCACTCGCGAATTCTTTATACAGCATATGACCAGATGGACACGTTAGTTCAAATGCATTTAAGCCTTGATGATACCAATTCATCAGAGCTTCTTGCGCCGTATCTTTAAAGTACGGCAAATGAATATTGACATCGTGTTGTTGACCAATTCGATCAAGACGTCCAATACGTTGCTCAAGCAAATCTGGATTCAGCGGTAAATCAAACAATACTAATTGGCTCGCAAATTGGAAGTTACGCCCTTCAGAACCAATTTCAGAACAAATTAACGCTTGTGCACCACCGTCCTCTTGCGCAAAGTAAGCCCCGGCCTTATCACGATCGATGATCGACATGTCCTCGTGGAACACAGTAGCTTGAATGCCTTCACGTAAACGTAGGGCTTCTTCAAGGCTTAGTGCCGTATCCGCTTGGCTTGCAATAATCAGTACTTTTTGACTGCGATGATTTTTTAAGAATTCAATCAGCCAGTCGACTCGAGGATCGAACTTCCACCACTCCGAATTTTCAGAATCGAATTCCTGATAAATCTTTTCTGGGCTTAAGGCTTTCTTTACCTTTAACTCAAGCTGGGCGGTACCGGTTGACATGCCCGTCGACATCATGGCATTGACACGTGCTGCGGTGCGGTATTGCTCTGGCATGACTTGAGGTTGAGGATTAAAAATGCGCTGTGGGAAGCCCTTTACGGAAGCACGACTGTTACGATAAAGCACACGACCAGTACCGTGACGATCCAGTAATTCTTGAAGTAATTCATTACGTGCTGCGTGTTGCATTTCAGCATCAACATCATCGCTTTGAATCATTTGAATATTTGGGTTGATGTCTTTTTCAGTCAGTAACTCTGTTAAACTATTGATGGCTTCATTAGACAGTTTTTCTTCACTCATTAAGGCCTCAGCAGCTACTGCTACATCACGATAACCTTCTTCTTCTTTAATGAAGCTTTCGTAATCGTAGAAACGATCAGGATCGAGCAAGCGTAAGCGAGCAAAATGACTTTGATGTCCGAGCTGATCAGGTGTTGCAGTAAGTAAAAGTACGCCAGGTACAACGTCACTTAATGCCTCAACAACTTGATAAGGACGGCTTGGTTTGTCTTCTGACCACTCTAAATGGTGAGCTTCATCGACCACCATTAAATCCCAATCAGCATCGACAGCTTGTTCTAGACGCTTTTTCTTTCGCAGTAAATCCATCGAACAAATAATGAGTTGTTCTGTATCGAATGGATTATCACTGTCGGCATAAGCTTCAATGCAGCGCTCTTCATCAAAAACTGAGAATTTAAGGTTAAACCGACGCAGCATTTCAACTAACCACTGGTGCCTTAACGAATCAGGAACAATTACCAGTATGCGCTCAGCTCGTCCAGTGAGTATCTGTTGATGGATGATCAAACCCGCTTCAATGGTTTTACCTAGTCCGACTTCATCGGCCAATAATACCCGAGGCGCAAAACGACGGCCGACTTCATGGGCAATCCATTGTTGGTGAGGAATTAAACCAACACGGGCGCCTTGAAGACCCAGTAAATCCGATGTTGCGAGTTTATGACGTAATAATTGCGAACGGTAACGAACACCAAAACGATCTAAACGGTCAATTTGTCCTGCAAAAAGACGGTCTTGGGGCTTATTGAATCGAACATTATGATTCAATAAAGTTTCACGAAGTACGACTTCTTCGCCTGTATCTTGTCGGGTGCCTTTATAGGCAACCAATTGATTTTGTTCTTCAACCTCTGTGATGGTTAATTTCCAGCTTTCATGGCTTTCCACGACATCACCGGGGTTATAAATAACACGAGTAAGAGGAGCGTCTTCACGAGAAAACATTCTATTATCCCCAGTGGCGGGGAATAACACGGTCACCATGCGACCTTCAACTTGAACAACGGTTCCTAAACCAAGATCGGACTCAGTATCACTGATCCAGCGCTGACCTAATGCAAACGGCATTTTTTTACTCTTATCTCCGAGCTGACTCACAAAAGGCGCGTATCTTATACCATCGGAAAAAGATTTACATTAGGGCATGTGGAACTTTGAAACTTATTTTAGTTTTCGCCGTTGATAAAGCGATCACAAGCCCTGTCGTTTTATGTCTATAGCATGAAATGTGGCGCACTGAGTCAGACGTTCACAGCAAGAACCTAAGCCTATACCCGTCTTTGATTAAAAACAATCCTATTTACTGGGTTCAGGTAAAAGTGGGTCACCAGATAATGTTTGCAGAAAATCACGCCAAATATCGTGAGTGCGTTGCTTAACTGTCTGATAATCACAATCGGCGGTCATAATGCTGACAATCGTACCTTGAGCGAACATTTGATAGACGGCTTTACATTGTGCTTTGGCATAATTCTGCCATTGCATTTGTGATTCAATAATGGCTTTAGAAGCTTGTGGTTGAGACTGGTAAGCCGATTTAGCTTTACGCAGGTATTGCTTCATTTGCTTTTTAGCGAGTACGGTTTGTTGCTCTTTACATTGAGCAATTTGCAAGGTGTTCTGGGCGTTTTTACAATCCGTTGCAGCGAGGGTTGACGAACTGAATATGAGTGTAGCAATGAGAACGGTTTTCATAATTGAGCTCCGTGAAGAAAAATTTGCTTGAATCGAGCCTGCTTTTGACTTTAAGTTATAAGCATAAGTTTAAAAATTGCAAATTAAATCCCCCATAGTTTTATAGGGATAATATCTAAAACAATACTGCGGACAGTTTTATGCTGCAATAACCCCGAACTCTTCAAGTTCACTGATGACTTGAGATACTTTTTCGTTACTCGGGTCGATATCTAACTTGTCAAAAATGATTTTCATCAAG